>JAKLIT010000207.1 GCA_022709465.1 Candidatus Omnitrophota bacterium
GCGCCTATCTGCGCGTGCTTCTTTACGATCTCGCGCTCTTCCGGGGTCAGGCCGCCCCTCTTCTTTAGTATCGAATCCGGTATTATCAGCTTTCCCACGTCATGCAAAGGGCTCGCGTATCTCAGGTAATCTATGTCCTTCTTCGGGAGCCCGAGCCCGCGGGCTATCTCGGTACAGTATTCCGCGACCTTGACCAGGTGGGTCCCCGTAGAACCGTCCTTGAGCTCCGCTATCAGCGCAAGGCGCATTATCATCTCGGAATAAGAATGCTTTACCTCGTTATAATCCTTCCGCAGTTCCTTATAGGCCTTCTTCATCCTTGACTGGTACTCAAAATAACGGCTCTTCTTCATCTGCGCCTCATTTTACGGATTTGCCTATCCATTCAAGGTATTCCCGGCTGCCGGCCTTAACTGGTACCGCTATTATCTCAGGGCATTCATAGGAGTGTATACGCTTTACGGACCTTTCGATCTTGCCGAAAAGGCCCTCGGTCGTCTTCGCGATCAGCAGGCATTCCCTGGAATCTTCCAGTTTGCCTTTCCAGGAGTATACCGACCTTATATCGCGAACAATATTAACGCAGGCGGCCAGTTTCTTTACGACAAGGACCCTCGCTATCCTGACGGCCTCCGCCTCGGAACCTGTTGTTATGAATACCGCGATATATTTCAACCTGCGCCTACCTGCGCAGATATATCTTGTAATCCTTTTCGCCTTCCAGGATCACGTGGCCTTCCCTGGCAAGCCATCCAAGGCTCATCAGGATAACATCCTTCGGCTTCTCGACCCCTGAGCATAGCTGAGAAAAAGACACTTCGCCGTGCTCATCGAGATAATGCCATATCTCTCCCGCCGTTATTCCTATTTCGGTAATCATCTCTGCGCCCCCCTTTGTGGTAAATTATGTTGTTTCTTGTTATAACTGCCGCATCGCGGGCAGACTGAAATCCCTGAATTCTTGCTGTCTATATAATACTGCGTGCATATCGAGCACTGCCAAACGCTCCTCTCCGACAATGAGCGGTTGGGCAGGTTCTTTATCCTTTCAAAAACCAGCCAGTACACTAAAAAAGCGACGGCGGTAAATGTCATGTACAACGCCACAGCCCACGAAAATTCGATGCTTATCATTTCGCTGCCGCCTTTTCAAGCTTCAGATTAAGCTTTATTGTCCCCCGTTGCCTGCCGCCGTCCGCGCCTGCCTTTAAAGGAGCGAACTGCCATCCTTTCAGGTACCTCATCGCCACTATATCCACCGTCGGATGCCCGGAGGATGATATGCGTTCGACCGATTCGACCTTTCCTTCAGGCGACACGCTGAACCTCAACCCCACCTCGAACGAATCCCCGAGTCCCTGCAGGTCTACGCCGAGGCTTTCGTCCCAGCGCAGGAATGACGGCAGCTCCGGCTTGTATATGACCTCCCTGTAACGCGCCGGGCCTTCTATCTCTGACGGTGATGTCTTATACCTTACCATCACCTTGTCGAACGGCTGGCCTGGCATCGCCCTCTCCCCCGTAATCGACGCGGAAGGCGACCTGGAACTCATCTCCCTTGCCGGGTCGACCTCCGATGCAGGGGATATCCTGTCGTTCGCGCCGGCCCTGTACCCTTCCTCGGCCGGTACCGCGGATGCCGCCAGTTTCTTTATGTTCGTTCCCTTTTCGCCGGCGGTATAGGAAACCATCGGCTTGTCTGCGAGTATAGAGCCGACGAACGCGATCCTGGGGTACTGCCCCGGTATCTCGGGCCCTCCCGGCCTCACCGATAACTTGAATGTAGCCAATAAAAGTATATGCCAAAGAACCGAGGCGGCCACCGCAACGGCTATGATGCCGCGCGCCGTCAGTTTACCTGCGTCGTAGCTATATTTACCTGCTGTATCCCTGATCTCCTGCATATATCCCAGACCTCTACGACGCGTTCAAGCGATGTTCCCTTATCCGCCTTGATCAGGACGGAATCCTTTTTATCCATTGACCCGAGCCTTTTCGCGAGCTCGGCAGGCGTTACCGCGTCCTTGCCGAAGTAAAGCACCTTTTCCCTCGTGACGGTTATCACGGAGGA
>JAKLIT010000208.1 GCA_022709465.1 Candidatus Omnitrophota bacterium
GAAAGACCGATTATGATTTCTACTCGAAAGAACTGGCCGATAAATACAGGGAAGACGACAGGAATCTCATGGAATCGGGAAGGTCCATTGAGCTGGAAGAGGCGTATGTTAAAGACGGCAAAAAGACGGTCGTCCGCACCTTCAAATCCCCGGTAAAAGACAATGCGGGAAAGATCATCGGTATATTAGGCGTGTTCTGGGATATCAGCGCCCAGAAGAGGATAGAGGATGACCTGAGGGAATCACAGCGCAAGTACGTCGAACTTATCAATAATTTGAAAGTCGGCATCTACCGCAATACTCCCGGCCCCCAGGGGCATTTCCTTGAGGTCAACGATACGATAGTGGAAATGTTCGAGGCCGGCACAAGGGAGGAGCTTCTCAAACACAGCATTAGCGAGCTCTATGTGCACCCTTCGAAGAGGATCGAGTTCAGCGAAAAGATATTGAAGTCGGGCTTCCTTAAAGGCGAGGAGATCGAACTAAGGACCCTTAAGGGAAGGAAGTTCATAGCGTCGCTCACGACGGTCATGAAAAAAACCGGGAGCGGGGAAATATATTTTGACGGCTTGATGGAGGATATAACCGAGCGGAAAAAGCTGGAGATCATAATTCGCAAGCTCAACCAGATGCAGGCCGCTCTGCTCGACCCCGGCACTCTCGAAAGCAAGATGAAGGTGATAACCGACGGCATAATAGACATATTCGATGCCGATTTTTCCCGTATATGGATAATAGAAAAGGGAGACCTGTGCGGCACGGGGTGTCCCCATGCGGCTGTAACCGAAGGGCCTCATGTGTGCCGTAACCGTGAAGGTTGCCTGCACCTCGTGGCGAGTTCCGGGCGGTACACGCATACCGGCGGAGGGCATAGTCGCGTGCCTTTAGGAAGCTATAAGATAGGGGGTATAGCATCCGGGGAGTATCCGTCATTCCTTACGAACGATGTTGTTAATGATCCGCATATACATGACCATGAATGGGCCAGGGAGCTTGGGCTCGTATCGTTTGCGGGCTTCAGGCTGCATCCCCCGCACGGCGAGACCATAGGTGTCATGGCCCTTTTCTCGAAGAACAAGATATCCCCCGACGAATATGCGCTCCTTGAGGGCGTCAGCAATGTCATCGTCAGGGTGCTCCAAACTGCCGGCGCTGAAGCCGAACTCCAGAAAAGGATGGGCGAGCTCGAGAAGTTCAATAATCTGGCGGTGGGGAGGGAGCTCAAGATGATCGAGCTTAAGAAGAATATCGCGGCGCTCGAAGAGAAGCTCAGGGAGGCGAAACCTTAAGTGCTGACGATATTTTTTGTCTATGGGCTGGCATTCCTTATCCTTGGCATAGTCGTATTAACTGCCAGGAAAAAGACAGGATTCCTTGACATATCCAGGGAGGCCTGGCTGATCGGGTTGTTCGGCCTCGTCCACGGAGTTAACGAATGGGTCGATATGCTCATATTGATCGGCAGGCCCTTCGATACGAGGATGCTGGTTGTTGTCGGGAGCGTCCTGCTGCCCGTTTCATTCCTTTGCCTGGTCTTCTTCGGTTGCCGTGTCATCGCGCGCACAATACCCCGGTTAAGGTTCCTTTATGTGTTGCCGTACCTGTTCGTAATAGCGTGGATACCCGTCTATCTGGCTGTAAAAGACCTTACGGTCATAACGGTCATCACAAGGTACTTTATAGGGATCCCCGGCACGGTACTTGCGGCCGCAGCCATCTATTTGAAGGCCTCGGGAAAGGGCGTTCCCGCGCTACCGCGCGTGATCCGCATAAGCGCCTTGGGTGCGTCCGCCTCATTCCTGATGTACGGATTGTTGGCGGGGATCGTAGTGCCTAAATCCGATTTCCTCTTTTCGCAAGTCCTGAATTACCCCAATTTCATAAAAGTTACCGGCATACCTGTCCAATTTTTCCGGGTTCTCGTCGCCATAACGCTTTCGGCCTGTTTCTTCGGCATATTCGGGGTTGTCAAATACAGCGGCGGCAAGACCCGCAGGGTCGGCGGCATACGAAGGCGCGTTACGC
>JAKLIT010000209.1 GCA_022709465.1 Candidatus Omnitrophota bacterium
CTTCACGCGCTCTTTCTTCGCCTGCGCGAGGAGTATTATCCTGTCCCACGCCTGCTCTTCCAGGGCGGCCTCGACCTGCTGGTCGCGCGGAAGCTCGCCGTACTTCATTATCATCTGCGTCCTGGCGGCGACATAAGATTTCTGGAATTCGCTGAACTGCACCTTCTTGCCGAAGACCTTGCCGGCGATCGGGCTCGTCTCATGGCTGCTGACCGCATACAGGCCGATGAATGCGACTATGAGTATATAAAGCGGTATCCTTGCGTTCTCTCTGATCTGTTTGAGCATTTTAGGTTCTCCTTTGGGGAAATTTAAGGTATTATAACAGGAAACGGGATGCCGGGCAATCCCCATTTTAAGGTAAACCTTTTCTCGGCGCCGCCGTCTAATTAGGCAAAAGGAGGAAGAGATGAATAAAGGATATATCGCGGTAATGGCGGTGGTGCTTATTGTTGTGGTCGCGCTCGTTTCCGTGACGGCCGGCATCACGATAGGGAAGTACCAGGCGCGAAAGGAGATGTTCAGGGAAGCGCACAAGCGCTGGGAGATGCGCGGCGAGAAGATGGGCGCAGGCGACCTCGTCCCGGGTATGCGCAGGGCCGAGAGGGGCAAGCGGTTCCATGAGTTTGCCGAGAAGAACCCGGAAGACATGCAGAAGATGATGGATGCCAGGAAAGAGAAGGTCCGCGAGCGCCTTATCGCGCTCAAGCGCGACAACCCGGAGAAGTTCAACCAGGTCATGCAGAAGATGGATATGCTTGAGCGGAACCTGGAGTCGCTCAAAAGAGAACTGGCGGCTGAACCGGTAAAATAACAGGAAGACCAGTGGACCAAGAGACCGGGTTGATCGAGCGGGCTAAGAACGGCGAGCGGGCTGCCTTCGATTCCCTTGTGGATATGCACAAGGAGAAGGCGTTCGCGCTCGCGTTCAGCTTTATAGGCAACGTCGAGGATGCCAAAGACGTGCTGCAGGAAGCGTTCGTGAAGGCCTATGTCGGCGTGATAAATTTCAGGGGCTCATCGAGGTTTTATACGTGGTTTTACAGGATACTGGTAAACCAGTGCAAGGATTTCCTCAGGAAGAAGAAGGCCAGGAGCGGTGTCTTCCTCGACCCGCTGCCCGCATTCGAAGAGGACGGGGATGACGCTCCGGAAGCGGTAGACCCTGCCCCGCTGCCTTCACAGGCGGCGTTGGACAGGGAGACGAGGCAGATGATAAACGAGGCGATAAGCGGCCTGCCGGAGAAACAGAAGGCCGTCTTCATGCTGAAACATATACAGGGGATGAAATTAAACGAGATCGCCGAAACGGTGGGTTGCAGCGAATCGACCGCAAAGGTCCACCTGTTCAGGGCGGTAAGGGGGTTAAGATGCAAGCTGACAAAAAATTTGACGATCTGATATCCAAGGCGCCCATGCCGAAGATGTCGAAGGATTTCTGGGCAAAGTTCGACGCCGAACTGGGAGCCAAGCTCGACGGGGCCGAAGTCAGGCGCATCTCGGTCAAGTCGGCCGTTTTTGAAGCGTTCGGGGATTTTGCGGCCGTATTCAGGAATGCCGAGTTCAAGCGCGCCCTGGCGACCGCCTCGGCGGCGGTAATGGTGGTCGGCTTCAGCATAATCTTTGCCGCCAAAGGCGGGCCCGGGCTCTATTCCGTATCTTCCCTGACGAGCGACGAGCTCGTGGATGAGATAGTAATGCTTGACGCCTATCCGGCCAGCGAAAATATAATTGACTTTTAGCCCCTTTGAATATAGAATAGGGGCCATGTCAAGACTAAAGATAGGACTACCAAAGGGTAGCCTTCAAGAGGCTACCTTTAAGCTGTTTAAGAAGGCCGGATTCTCCATATCCGGCTCCGAAAGGTCGTATTTCCCGTCCGTGGACGACCCCGAGCTTGAACCCGTGCTGCTTAGGGCCCAGGAGATGTCCCGCTACGTCGAGCAGGGCATACTTGACTGCGGTATTACCGGCAACGACTGGGTGCTCGAGAACGGCTCGGATGTGG
>JAKLIT010000021.1 GCA_022709465.1 Candidatus Omnitrophota bacterium
GGCGTAAGCGTAAAGAGTTCCGCGGGAGAGATAACGATAACAGGAAAAGGGCTGGAGGGTTTTACAAAACCTTCCAGCCCGCTTTTTATGCGCGATTCCGGGACCTCGATGCGGCTGATGATGGGCGTGCTTGCCGGGCAGCATTTCGATACGGTGCTTACGGCAGGCAAAGGCCTTTCGAAGCGTCCGATGCGCAGGGTCACGGAGCCGTTGGGGCTTATGGGTGCCAGGTTCGAGGGCAAGGACGGCGCTAACTTCGCGCCGATAACCGTTAAGGGCGGCGACCTGAGCCCGGTTGATTACGTCTCCGCGGTGGCAAGCGCGCAAGTCAAGTCCGCAGTACTGCTTGCCGGCCTGTATGCGGACGGCGTGACATCCGTGAGCGAGCCGCACAGGTCCAGGGACCACACCGAACGGATGCTCAAGGCGTTCGGCGCAAAGATATCGGTTGACGGCACGAAGATCTCGGTGGAGGGTCGCGCTTTCCTGAGGGGACCCGGGGGGATCGATGTCCCGGGAGATATATCGAGCGCCGCATTCTTCATGGTAGGCGCCGCTATAATAAAGGGCTCGTCGGTAAAACTCGAATCCGTAGGTATAAACCCGACGAGGACGGGGATAATAGATATACTCGGGAAAATGGGAACGTCGATCAGGATAGAGAACGAAAGGGAGTCCGCGTCGGAACCGGTAGGTGATATAATCGTGGAGTACGGGGCGTTGCGCGGAGTGACGATAGAAGGCGACCTTATACCGAGGGCTATCGACGAGCTGCCGGCGGTCATGATAGCGGCCGCCTATGCCTCAGGGACTACGGTAATAAAAGGCGCGCAGGAGCTTAAAGTGAAAGAGACGGACCGGATCAGCTCGATGGCGGCGAACCTGAAGAATATGGGCGCGAAATTCTCCATAAGGGGCGACGATATCGTGATAGAGGGTTCCGAGGGGCTGAAAGGCATAGCGGCGATGAGCTTCGGCGACCACAGGACCGCGATGTCGATCCTGATCGCCGGCCTCGCAGCCAAAGGCGAGACGACGGTCGACGATACGGGATGTATCGCTAAATCCTACCCTGATTTTATAAAACACCTTGGGCAATTAACTTAAAACAGCGGAGGGGGATGAGATGAAAAAGGTCATTCTGTTTTCCTGCATGGCAGCAGCTTTATTTTCCATGGTCTCGTGCGGCGCGCCGAAGAAACCTGAGGCCCCGAAACCGGTATCCGACACGCTGACGCGCGATGAATATGCCGTATACCGCGATATCATTTCCGCGGAATTCGAGGGAAGGGGCACGACTATAGTCAAGGAGAAGACATATGCCCCGCACAATGAGGCCGGCATCGATTCCAAGATACGAGGCCAAATGGAGGAAACGTTCGGCAAACAGCTGAAGGAAGGCCTCATCGACGGGTTCATGGCCGTGAACAAGAAACCCACGGTAATTAACCAGGATATCCTGGGCTTTAAGGGCGCTACGGTGCTTTCCGCCGAGGCGGAGAAGGAATTGTTCCCGAGCGACCAGACATACTATGAGGATTTCCGCTCGAGATACCCGAGCCCGGCCCGGATGGTCGAGTTCTCGAGGGTAGCTTTTGACGGCAAGGCGGAGCAGGCGATCGCCTATTTCGGGAAGATATTCTATTCAGAAAAGGAAAGCGCCGGTTATTACGTTTTACTCAAGAAGGCCAAGGGTAAATGGGTGATAGATAAGAGGTTGGCAGCGTGGGGCAAGTGATAAGCCCCCCAGTTTGCCGTTGACTTTTGTACGGGGGTTTGGTATCCTTTTAGATTATCAGGAGGGGCGTAATGAATAAGCCGTTCGATGTCGTAAAGAGAGGTTTTAACAATATTTCCGGCATGTTCTCTAACGACATGGGCATAGACCTCGGCACCGCGAGCACGCTTGTTTACGTAAAGGGCCAGGGTATAGTGCTTTGCGAACCTTCGGTCGTCGCGATCGAGAAAGGGACTAACCATGTCCTCGCGGTCGGCGAAGAGGCGAAGCGCATGCTCGGGCGTACCCCAGGTTCGATAGTCGCCATAAGGCCCATGAAGGACGGCGTCATAGCGGATTTTGAGATCACCGAAGCCATGCTTCGGTATTTTATTAATAAGGTCCATAACAGGAGGGTGCTGGTGCGCCCTCGCATGGTCATAGCGATACCTTCGGGCATAACCGAGGTCGAGAAACGCGCGGTGAAGGATTCCGCCGAGAGGGCCGGCGCGCGAGAGGTATACCTCGTCGAGGAACCTATAGCGGCGGCGATAGGCGTCGGGCTGCCGATACAGGAACCCGCAGGCAATATGATCATAGATATCGGCGGCGGCACCACGGAGATGGCGGTAGTGTCGTTGTCAGACGTAGTATTCTCGAAGTCGATACGAATAGGCGGCGACGAGATGGACGACGCGATAATACAGCACCTCAGGAAGACATATAACCTCATGATCGGCGAGCGGACGGCCGAGGAGATAAAGATAAAGATCGGCTCGGCTTACCCGATGGAAGAGGAAGCGACTATGGAAGTGCGCGGGCGCGACCTCGTGGCGGGATTGCCGAAGACAGTGACTATCTCATCCGAAGAGGTCAGGGAAGCGCTTGCGGAGCCGACGGCGGCCATTGTTGAGGCCGTCAGGATAACGCTTGAACGCACGCCGCCCGAACTCTCCGCAGACCTTATCGAGCGCGGTATGGTACTGGCCGGAGGCGGCGGGTTGCTCAGGGGCCTCGATAAGCTGCTCGGGGAACAGACCGGCCTGCCGGTACACATAGCCGAAGACCCGATAACCGCCGTTGCCCTAGGCACAGGGATGGTCCTGAGCGAGATAAAATATCTTAAAAAGGTTACCGTTACAACGGCCTCGAAGAGTCCCGAATCCCAGTAGAAGATGTGAGAAAATTTCATAACAAACCTTTAATCGCGATTGTCGCAGTATCCCTTCTGATAATCCTGCTTGTCGTATCAGAGTCCTTCACGAACGGCACCTCATTAGCCCTGAATTCTGTCCTGCAATTTCCTACCATGATAGCTTCTGCGGTCTTCAAGACCGGATACGAGCTGCTGCATTTCAAGAGCATAGCGAACGAGAACCTCAGGCTCAAGAGGGACCTCGCCGCGCTGAGTTCCAGGGCGGCCGCGATGGACGAGGCGGTCTCCGAGAACAGGCGGCTCAAGGAGCTCCTTTCCCTGAAGGATAAGATGCCCAAGAGGTCGGTGGCCGCAAAAGTGTCCGGCAGGGATTTTTCGAATTGGGGTGAAAGCGTCGTGATAAGCAAAGGTTCGAGGGGCGGGATCAAGGAAGAGATGGCGGTATTCGCCGACGGGGTGGTCATCGGCAAGGTCACCGCGGTCGGCATAGGCAGTTCCCGGGTATCGCTGATAACCGACCCGGAGATAAGGGTCTCGGTCGTCTCCCAGAGGGGCCGGGCCGGCGGGCTGATGTACGGCATCGCACACGGTCGCTGTATAATGAAGTTCATATCGAAGGATGCGGACATAAAAGAGGGTGACACCGTCGTGACGTCGGGAGTGAGCGGGGTCTATCCGGCGGGTTTCCTCGTGGGAAAGGTGCTCGACGTCAAGACGGAATTCAACGGGATGTACCGTTTCGCGGTCATAGAGCCCGCGATGAACGCCATGTCCATAGAAGAGGTGCTCGCGGTAGAATGAGCTGGTTCGCGGCGGTCGCCGCACTTACGGTGATCTCGGTCCTAGACGCGGCAAGCCATAATTATATCAAGCTGCTCGGCGTTAGCCCCGAGCTCGTGCTGACGGGAGTCCTTTTCTTCGCGCTGAATTCGGGCAGGCGTAAGGGCGCGCTGCTCGGGTTGATCGCGGGTTTGCTGAAGATGTCCCTTACCGGCATGCACCCGCTTATAATGCTGCTTTACGGTTCCGCGGGTTTTATAGCTGGGACGTATAAGGAAACGCTCTACAGGCACCTGGCTTCGGCGCAGATGATCCTCGCGGCCATCGCGGTCATGGGTACTTCGATGGTCTATGATATGGTCATATCGTCGAAAGGATTCCCGTATTATAAGGCCGTGATATTCCTGTCCGTACCCGCCGCGGCCTATACCGCCGTGATAGCGCCGCTCGTGTTCAAGGCGCTCGAGTTTGTGATCCCGCCCGTGGAGCTTGATTACAGGGAGATCGTTTTCAAGAAAAAGACATACGAAGGCCGCAGGCCTCAATAAGGGATAAATGCGCAGCAGGGTATATTCCGCGATAATTAATATAGCGTTCCTCGTAATACTCTCGGGCATATTTTACCTGCAGGTATTGAGGTGGCCCCTTTATAATACGCTCGCTAAGAAGAACCATGTCCGGCTCATTCCGTTCCCCGGATTGCGCGGCACTATATACGACCGCAACGGGCTCGCGATGGTCGACAACAGGCTGTCGTTCGACGTAGTGATAATCCCGCAGGAGGTCGAGAACACCGACAGGACATACGGCACGCTCGCGCAGGTGCTCGGGATGCCGCGCTCACGGATAGAATCCATCGTGAAGAAAGAGTATACCGCGCCTTTCGCCCCCATCACCGTTTCGGGCGACGTGGACAAGGACCTCGCGTTCTCCCTCGAGGAGCAGAAGCAGCGCCTTCCGGGAGTCCTCGTCCTGCCGAGGACCATACGCTGGTATGTATACGGCGAACGGGCGTCCCACATAATAGGATACTTGAGCCTGATCAACAAGAAAGAGCTGGAGGAATTGCAGGAGTACGGTTATTCCGTCAGCGACCTCATCGGCCGGTCTGGGATAGAGAAGGCCTACGACAGGTATTTGAAAGGCGAGGACGGGGGCATGCAGCTTGAGGTGGACGCTTCCGGGAGGCTCGTGAGGATACTCGGAAGCAAGAACCAGAAGAAAGGGACGGACATCACCCTTACGATAGACGCGAAGCTGCAGGCTTATACGGCGGATTGCCTCGAAGGACACAGGGCCTCGGCGGTCTTCATGGACCCTCGCAACGGGGAGATCCTGGCCATGGCCTCCTCGCCGTCATTCGACCCGAATATATTTATTGAGCCGGGCAAGAATGACATGGCCGTCAGGTACATTAACTCCTCCGCGCGGCCGATGCTCAACCGCGCGATAAACGGGCAGTATCCCCCGGGTTCGATATTCAAGGTCATATTGGCGCTTGCCGCGCTCGAGACGAAGAATGCCACGATACATACGACATATGTGTGCCCCGGAAGGTATTACCTCGGCAGGGCCGAGTTCGATTGCTGGAAACTCGAGGGGCACGGCCCGCAGGATATGAGGGACGCGATAACGCATTCGTGCAACGTGTATTTTTATAACCTCGGGCGCAAACTCGGGCCCGATACGATATCCGAATACGCTCAGAAGGTCGGGCTCAACAAGCCGACCGGAATAGATATCGGCGGCGAAAGCGGCGGCCTGATACCTAATCCCGCGTGGAAGAAAGCCAGGCGCGGCCAGAACTGGTATGAGGGCGAGACCGTTAATTATTCGATAGGGCAGGGCGACGTGCTCGTCACGCCGCTTCAGATGGCGCAGGTCGCGTCCGTATTCGCGATGGAAGGCGCCGCCCCCCGCCCGCACCTGATAAAGAGTATAGGCGATTCGGAGGTGGCCGCGCCGAAAAGCAGGGTGATACCTATGTCGAAGGACGCGGTAAGGGCTATCAAGTCCGCGATGGTAAATGTCGTATCGTCCGATACGGGCACGGGGCAGAGGGCCAGGACACAAGGCCTGAAGATAGCCGCGAAGACCGGCACCGCGCAGGCGCCTAACGGCGAGCCGCACGCGTGGTTCATGGGTTTCGCCCCGGCCGATAACCCGAAGATGGCATTTATCGTGATGGTCGAGAACGGCGGGCACGGCGGCGTTGCCGCGGCAGATATCGCCGGAAAAGTCCTGAAATTCGCCAAGGAGAACACGGATATACTGAAATGAAATATGAGCTTAAGGCAAAAGGAGAGTTCGATTACGGGCTCGTGGCGATAGTAGGCGTCATAATACTTATGGGGCTTTTCGTGATATACAGCGCCTCGTACCAGAAGTATGTCCTTTCGGGGACCAACCTCTCGCTGCGCCAGCTGCAGTCGGGGATCATAGGCATCCTTATCGCGGCGGCCGTTTTCAGGATAGGCTACCAACGGATAATAGATTTCGGGTATTACATATTCGGCATAAATGCCGTATTGCTCCTGCTTGTGCTGTTCTTCGGCGACATGCGTTACGGCGCGCGCAGGTGGATGGAGATCGGCTCGTTCGCGTTCCAGCCGTCGGAGTTCGCGAAGATAACGTTCATATTCGCCCTCGCCAAATACCTCGGCGACATAAAAGAGGGGATAGAAAGGCCGAAGGCCCTGATAGCGCCGTTCGCGATGACGCTTTTGCCGATGCTGCTGATATTCAAGGAACCTGACCTCGGCACCGCGCTCGTCTTCGTTCCGGTGCTGTTCGCGATGCTGTTCATTGCGGGCGCGCGGCTCAAGTACCTCATGATACTGATAGGTTCCGGCCTCGCGTGCGCGCCGTTATTGTGGTTCTTCCTGAAAGAGTACCAGCGCAACAGGCTCATGGTCTTCCTCAACCCGAACCTCGACCCGCTCGGAGCGGGGTATACGATCATCCAATCGAAGATAGCGATAGGTTCGGGAGGGGTAATAGGCAAGGGCTGGCTGGCGGGCACGCAGAACCAGTTGAATTTCCTGCCGGAACACCACACCGATTTCATATTCTCGGTCGTCGGCGAGGAGTGGGGTTTCATAGGAAGCGCCGTCCTGCTCTTCCTTTTCTATAAGCTCGTCGAGAAAGGCCTCAGGATAGCGGAGACGACGAGCGACATCTACGGCAAGACGCTCGCCTACGGCATCGTAACGGTCTTCGCGATGCATGTCATAGTCAACATTGGCATGGTATGCGGCCTTATGCCGGTGGTCGGCATACCGCTTCCTTTCGTGTCGTACGGCGGTTCCTCCCTCATAATGTCGATCGTAAGCATAGGCATCCTCGAGAATATAAAGAACAAAAGGAAGGTCTTCTGATGCCTGCCGTCAGGATCGACGACGGCATGCTTCTTGGCGTCAGCAAACCCGCACGTTACACGGGCGGGGAGTGGAATAGTGTAGTGAAGCGGGACTCGCCCGGCATAGCATGCAGGGTGGCCCTCTGTTTCCCCGATACTTACGAAGTGGGCATGAGCCACCTCGGGCTTAAGATATTATATTCGCTGCTTAATGACAGGGCCGATGTCGCATGCGAACGCGTATTCGCGCCCTGGCATGACATGGAAAAAATGATGAGGGATAACGGCCTGCCGCTCTTCTCGCTCGAGACGAGGTCGCCCCTTAAGGAATTCGATATCGTAGGATTTTCACTCCAGTACGAACTCTCGTACACGAATGTCCTGAACATGCTCGATCTTGCCGGCATCCCGCTCTTCGGGAGGGGCCGCGGCGAGGGTGATCCCATTGTAATTGGCGGGGGGCCGTGCGCGTTCAACCCGGAACCCGTAGCGGATTTCTTCGATTGTTTCCTTATAGGCGAGGGAGAAGAGGCGGTCCCGGAGATCGTCGACGCTGTCATCGCGGGTAAGGGGTCCGGGCTCACGAGGCGGCAGCTGCTGGAGAGGCTTGCCTCGATCGAAGGCGTATATGTGCCCGCTATGCCGGCAAAGGTAAAGAAACGCGTAGTTGCCGACCTCGACAGCGCCTATTTCCCGGTAAGGCCCGTCGTGCCGTTTATTGAGGCGGTCCATGACAGGATACAGGTGGAGGTGATGCGCGGATGCAGGAGGGCGTGCAACTTCTGCCAGGCGTGCGCGATATACGGGCCGAACCGCATACGTTCGAGAGAGAGGATAATCTCGCTCGCGGAACAGACATACAGGAATACGGGATATGACGAGGTGTCGCTCGTATCGCTTTCGTCCGGCGACCATCCGGATATAATGGGAATCATAACCTCGCTCTCCGCCGCGTTCAAGGACAGGGCTGTGGGCATATCGTTCCCGTCGCTCAGGGTCGAGGAGATGACGAGCCGCTTCCCGCTTGAACTGGCGTCGGGCAGGCATACCGGGCTCACGTTCGCGCCCGAAGTCGGCAGCGAGAAGCTCAGGAAGGTTATAAACAAGAATATACCCGTCGAAGCCCTGAAGGAGTGCGCTTACCAGGCCTTCAGGAACAACTGGATGAGGGTGAAGCTCTATTTCATGATAGGGCTGCCGCAGGAGGACGATTCCGACCTCGACGCTATCGTGGAGCTCGCGAGGTCGATATCCGAGGTAAGGAGAAGGGTAGACGGGAAGCTTGCGGATATTAACGCGTCGGTATCCATATTCGTCCCGAAACCGCACACGCGGTTCGAAAGGGAGCCGATGATACGTTTCGAAGAGGCATTGAGGAGGCAGCGGTATATCAGGGATAAGGCGAAGGGGACCCGCGTAAAATTCAGCTTCCACGACGCCGAGATGAGCTATATCGAGGCGGTTTTTGCCAGGGGGGACAGGGCCCTTTCAAAAGCGGTCCACTCCGCGTGGCAAAAGGGCGCGAAATTCGACAGCTGGGGGGAGCATTTTGATTTCCGTAGATGGATGGACGCGTTCCGCGAAGCTTCCATAGACCCCGATTCTTATTCATTGAGGCAAAGGGGTTTAGAAGAAAACCTGCCGTGGCAATTCATAGGATTACGATAAATATGTTTGACACTTAAATGCGTTAAGAGTATACTTTTGAATTAATCCAAAGGATTAATTCAAAAGTGGAAGGGAGATGAGAAAGATGGCAGGATTTATTAAGAAATTATCTCTGGTTCCCGCAGGCCTCCGTTACAAACTTACCGTCGCGTTCGTGCTTATGTCGCTTATACCGCTCGCAATATGCGTGTATCTTTTCTTCAATTACATCCTGCCGTTCCTGAACCTGATCGGAGACCCGACCGTCCGCAACGTTCTCGGCAACCCGAATGCCGCCCTGAAAGATGTCTCGATGGTCCTTGTCATCACGATAATCATCGCGCTCCTCGGGTTCAAGATAATAAAGGATATAGTATCGCCTATCATCGATATGGCGATCAAGGCGAAGGATATAGCGAAGGGCGACCTCTCTTCGAGCATCAACGTGAAGAGCGAGGACGAGATTGGAGAGCTGGGATCCACCCTAAACGTGCTTACACGCCGCATACGCGAGAACATGGACGAGCTCAGGTCTTACGGGGAGAGGACGAAGGAGATAAACGTCGAGATAAGCAAGAAGGTCCTCGTGCTCTCGAGCCTGCTGCAGGTCAGCAGCCTCATAACGCAGGGTTCCCCGCTCGACGATACGATAAAGATTATAATAGACAAGATTGCCCAGCTTTCCGACGATTCGTCGGTCTTCCTTATGCTCAGCGAAGAGAAGGATACGCTCGCCGTGAAGGCGAGCAACAATCTTAAGGAAGAACTCTCCTCGTTCAAGCTGAAGAGGGGCGTCGGTTTCCTCGGTAAGCTCATGGCGGAGAACAAGACCGCCGTAGTAGACAGGCGCTCCAAGTCCTTGCCGGATACGGAAGAGTTCCTCAAGGTCTTCGGTCTCAGGAATTGCGTGCTCTTCCCGGTCTTCGCGCACGGCATAGGGTTCGGGCTCCTCGGTTACGGCAACCCCGCGACGGATTTCGAATACAAGGACGATGACGTAGAGCTCATCAAGCTGTTCGCGAAACAGATAGCTATCGCGGTCGAGAATGAGCTTTTGACCAACAAGGCTAAGGAGCTCGCGATAAAGGACGAGCTTACAGGCCTGTATAACGAAAAGTTCATCGTCAACCGGCTCGAAGAGGAGATCAAGCGAGCGGTGCTTTACCAGCGCCCGTGCTCTCTGCTGCTCTTCAATATCGACGACCTGAACCTGTACAGGGACATAAACGGCGAGCTTGCCTCCGAAGAGACGATCAAGAAGATCGGCAAGGTCCTCGAGTCCAATATCACGGAGGTAGACAGGGTCGGCAGGCTATCCGGCGACACGTTCGCCGTGATCCTCCCCGAAAAGAACAAGAAACAGGCCAACACGATAGCCGAAGCCCTCCGCCAGCGCGTGGAAGCGTTCGGCATAGCGGGCGGTTCCGGTTATCCGAGGAATTTTGTCACGGTCAGCGGCGGTGTCAGTGAGAACCCTATAGACGGCGTCACGGCCGAAGAGTTGTCCAAGAAGGCGCAGGCGTCGTTAGAAGAGGCAAAATCGCGCGGCAAGAATCTGGTCATCTCATAATTTAAGGAGGCCCCTATGGTTAACGTCCAGATAGAGACATTACTGAAACTGATGGTCCAGAAGGGAGCATCAGACCTTCATATATCATATTCCTCGCCGCCCCAGCTCAGGATAGACGAGAAGCTCGTGCCTACGGAATTCGCGGCTCTCGCCGCGGAGGATACTAAGAGATTGGCCTACAGCATGCTCAAGCCGCAACAGATAGAAAAATTTGAGCGCGAACTTGAGCTCGACGTCTCTTTCGGCATCGAGGGCCTCGGGCGCTTCAGGGTCAACGTCTTCGTGCAGAGGGGATATGTCGGAGCGGCGGTCAGGCTCCTGCCGCTGCACATAATGAGCTTCGAGGAGTGCGGCCTGCCGTTAAGCGTCGCGGAGGACCTCTGCAAGAGGCCGAAGGGCCTCGTGCTCGTTACCGGAGCCACCGGAAGCGGCAAGTCGACTACGCTCGCGTCGATGGTCGACAAGATCAATTCCGAGAGGAACTGCCATATTGTCATAATCGAAGACCCGATTGAATACGTGCACAAGAACAAGAAGGCGCTTGTGGACCAGCGCGAGGTCGGAAGCGACACACAATCCTTCGCGCAGTCATTGAAGCACGTCTTGAGGCAGGACCCTAACGTAATACTCATAGGCGAGATGCGCGACCTCGAAACGATAGAAGCCGCGCTTGATATAGCCGAGACGGGGCACCTCGTATTCTCGACGCTGCATACGTCGGACGCCGTCCAGACCATAAACAGGGTCATCGACGTCTTCCCGGCCCACCAGCAGCAGCAGGTCAGGGTGCAGCTCTCGTTCGTGCTGTTGGGCATTATGGCGCAGCAGCTGATACCGAAATCGAGCGGGCACGGAAGGGTGCTCGCGACGGAAGTCCTCATCGCGACGCCTGCGGTAAGGAGCCTCGTGCGCGAGGCGAAGACGCACCAGCTCTATTCCGTCATACAGACGAGCCAGAAGGAAGGCATGAGGACGATGAACCAGACCCTCTTCGAGCTTTACTCGAAGAAGATGATATCATACGAGGACGCGATATTACGCAGCACGGACCCGGATGACCTTGACAGGCTTTTCAGGAAATAGGGGAATATGGCTTCAGCCAGACGTGTTATAACGAAGACTATAGGACAGCTGCTCCTGGAGAAGGGAGTCATAAAGCAAGCCCAGCTGGACGAGGCGCTTAAGGTCCAGAAGGAGAAGGGTGGACTCCTGGGCCAGATACTGGCCGGCCTCGGTTATGTTACCGAAGAGCAGATCGCGCAGGCGATAACGGTCCAGTACGGCTTCCCTTACCTGCCGCTGTCGAATTACGATATGGACGAAGCGGCGATAAAGATGGTGCCCGAGAACGTCGCGCGCCAGTATTGCCTCATACCGATAGATAAGATAGGCAATACCGTGACGATAGCTATGGCCGACCCCCTGAATACGCAGGCGATCGAGGATATAGAGCTCGTCACTAACTGTTCGATCCAGATATTCGTCTCCACCGCGACGGATATAAAGCAGTGCATTGATAAGTTCTACAAAAAATAGGAGAGCCTGACAGCTTATGCCATCGGGAATAAAAGAACGGCTAAGCGAGATACTCATAAAGAAGGGTATCATTTCGGAGGAGAAGCTTAATCAGGCCCTCCAGGTCCAGAAGGATAAGGGCGGTTCGTTAGGGGAGATCCTCGTCTCCCAGGGGGCCATCGGCCAAAGGGACCTGCTCGCCATACTTAGCCAGGAGCTCGGCATCCCGCCTATCTCACTTTCAAAATATAAGATAGATCCCGAAATATCGAAGTTCATACCCAAGAAGATCGCGATAAATTACCAGATAATGCCCGTTTCCAAGATGGGAAATGTCTTGACCGTCGCGATGTCAGACCCGATGAACGTCTTTGCCCTTGACGACATAAAGAACGTGACCGGCATGGAGATAAGCCCCATCATTACCACGGCCGATGACGTCAAGGCCGCCATCGAGCAGAATTACGGCAGTGCGGCTACGACCGCGATAGAGGACCTCGTAAAAGAGACGAATATCGAGCTCATCTCGATGAAGAAAGACGACGACGGTTCATCCTTCGACCTCAATGAAGCGGCCATCGATACGCCGGTCGTGAAACTTACCGGCGCTATAGTCCTCGACGCTACGAAGGCCAGGGCGAGCGATATCCTCATAGAGCCGATGGAGGACAGGCTGCGCATCAGGTATAAGATTGACGGCATATTCAACGAGGCGCAATCCCTCCCGCGTACGGTACAATCCGCCATGATATCCAGGATCAAGGTCATGTCCAACCTTAATATAGCCGAGAGGCGCCTGCCGCAGGACGGAAGGTTCAAGATAAAGGTGCAGGAGAGGGAGGTAGATTTCAGGGTATCCACGGTCCCGACGGCTTTCGGAGAGAAGGTCGCGTTGAGGATCCTCGACAAGTCGCAGGCTATGCTCGATGTCGACAAGCTCGGTTTCGAGAAAGAGCCGCTTGACGAGCTCAAGAAAGCGTCAAGGCGCCCCCATGGGATGATCCTCGTGTGCGGGCCGGCCGGTTCAGGGAAGACGACCACGCTGTATTCCGTGATCAAGCACATAGACGCGCCGGAGAAGAATTTCGTCACGGTCGAGGACCCCGTAGAATACCTGCTGCCCGGCATCAACCAGGTCAATATAAACACGAACATAGGCCTTACATACGCCGCGTGCCTGCGGTCGATACTCCGCCAGGACCCGAACGTCATAATGGTCGGCGAGATAAGGGACCTCGAGACCGTCGATATCGCGATAAAGGCCGCGCTGACGGGCCATCTCGTGTTGAGCACCCTGCATACGAATACCGCCACCGGCGTCATCATGAGGCTTGTCAACATGGGCGTCGAGCCGTTCCTCATAAGCTCGTCGGTAGTTCTCGTCGCGGCGCAGAGGCTTGTAAGGAAGATATGCCCGCGCTGCAAGGAATCGTACGAAGTACCCAAGCCGATACTCGATAAGCTCAAGATAAAGCCGCCCCAAGGGGGGGACGCCAAATTCTACAGGGGCAAAGGATGCGACTACTGCTTCAGGACTGGTTTCAGGGGCAGGATAGGGCTCATAGAGGCGGTTACCATCAATGCGGAGCTCAGGGACCTTATCGCCAAGAAAGCCCATGAGACACAGATATACGAGGCATCGCGGCGCGCGGGGCTCGTCACACTGAGGGAATCGGGACTCAGGAAGGTATTCGAAGGCCTGACCACGCTTGAAGAGGTGGTCAGGGTAACGCTCGGCGAGCAGGACTGACGATATGGCAAAGACCCTGAGGGAAAAGATCGCGGAAGTGCTGGTCACCAAGGGCTTCATATCGAAAGAGAAACTCGAAGAAGCCATTAAGGCGCAGCACGACAAAGGCGGCAACTTAAGCAAGATCCTTGTCGAGAAGGGCCTCGTTAACGAGAACGAGCTGCTGTCGGTCTTCAGCCAGGAATTCGGCATTACCCCGATAAACCTTTCAAAATACAAGATAGACAAGGAGATCATATCGCTCGTCCCGGAGAAGGTCGCCCGCCTTTACCATCTCATACCAGTATCGAAGATAGGCAGCCGCATGACCGTCGCGATGTCCGACCCGCTCGACATATTCGCGCTCGATGACCTTAAGATACTGACGAAATACGAGATCGATCCCGTGCTCGCCACCGATAAAGACATAAAAGAGGCGATAGCGGCTTATTACGGCGAAGAGACCCTTTCGATAAACAAGATAATGCAGGAAGCCGGCTCCGAAGATGTGGAGGTGATGTCCTCAAGCGAAGACGAGGAGAGGTTCGACGTCTCCGAGCTTGCCATCGAGAGCCAGAAGGCGCCGATACTGAAGATGGTGGACGTTATCGTCAGCGAAGCGCTGAAACGCAGGGCATCCGACATTCATATAGAGCCGCTCGAGAAGGATATGCGCATACGCTACAGGATAGACGGCGCGCTCAATGAGTTCCTTCACCTGCCGAAATCGAACCAGGCGGCGGTCCTGACGAGGGTCAAGATCATGTCCGACATGGATATCACGGAATGGCGGCTCCCGCAGGACGGCAGGTTCAAGGTCAGGATGGACGAGCGCGAGATAGATTTCAGGGTATCGACGCTGCCGCTTGTCCACGGCGAAAAGGTCGTCTGCCGAGTCCTCGACAAGCAGAGCATCAAAGTATCGCCGGAGAAGCTCGGTTTCCTTCCCAAGACGCTGGAAGAGCTTAGGGAGGCCATATCGAAGCCCTACGGCATGTTCCTCGTGACAGGGCCCACCGGAAGCGGGAAGTCGACGACATTGTATTCGATACTGAACATCCTCAATACGCCCGAGAAGAATATAGTTACTATCGAGGACCCGATAGAATACGAGCTTATGGGCATAACGCAGGTACAGGTGAAGCCCGAGATAGGCCTTACATTTGCCGGAGGCCTGCGCGCGTTCCTGCGCCAGGCGCCCGATATAGTCATGGTCGGCGAGATCCGTGACTTTGAGACCGCGGATATCGCCATTAAGGCATCGCTTACCGGGCAACTGCTTCTTTCCACGCTGCATACGAACGACGCGCCGAGCGCGGTGACGCGGCTCATAGACATGGGCGTCGAGCCGTTTTTGGTCGCCTCGAGCGTTGTCTTCATATGCGCGCAAAGGCTCATGAAGCGCGTATGTTCCGGGTGCAAGGAGCCGG
>JAKLIT010000210.1 GCA_022709465.1 Candidatus Omnitrophota bacterium
CGCGTTCGCCTTGCGGCTGAAGCGGTTCAGGTATTTCTCCTCCGCCTCAAGCAGCTCCTTAACCCCCTGCAGGCGGAAGACCTCCGAGACCGGCGCTATCCTGTCCTCGAGGCCCGTCACGGCTTCTTCCTTATATATGATGCCGGCCGCGCTCTGCATCGCGCTTATCGAGCAACGCATCATATGGTTCGCCCAGATAACCGTGCTTATCCTGTTCTTCCTGAACAGGTTTGTCGGCGTGCTGTAATATGTGGTAGGGACTACGATCAGCGGCAGGCGGTTCTCCCATTCCTTCGCGAAAGCGAAGACCTCGGAAGGGTCGCTCCTCTTGCTGTGTATCAATATCGCGTCCGCGCCGGCGCGCTTATAGGCCTCGGCACGCTTTAGGGCTTCACCAAGCCCGAGGCCGGCGATCAGCGCCTCTATGCGCGCGACTATGCGGAAATCCGCGTCCTTTTGGGCGTCCTTCCCGGCCTTGATCTTGCCGCAAAATTCGTCTATATCGGCAAGCGCCTGGTCATTGCTGCGGATAAAACTGTTCGTCTTCGGGAAGAGCTTGTCTTCGATGCATACGCCGGCGATGCCGATCTGCTCGAGTTTCCTGACAAGCCTTTGCATGTTATTGAAGTTGCCGTAACCGGTGTCGCCGTCGAGGAGTATGGGTACCGAGGTTGCGTCGCTCATGAACTCGAGGATATCCAGCACCTGGGTCCAGCTGAGCTCGTTGTTGTCCCTGACGCCCATCGACGCCGAGAGGCAGAGCCCGCTCGCCCATATCCCCTCGAACCCGGCTTCCTCGGCTATCTTGGCGCTTACGGCGTTGTGGGCTTCCAGCAGGAACGACAGCTTCGGGTCTTTGAATAAGCCTTTTAACCGGGTCGTCTTTTTCATGGCGGCGCTTTCTTGCGGAAAATTTGGTAGCCCCTACGGGAATCGAACCCGTGTTTAATGGCTGAGAACCATCCGTCCTAGGCCACTAGACGAAGGGGCCACGCGTAGCATGCGGGCTCATGGGCCCGCTAGATCCGTACTTTTTCTTCTCTCCTGTTATGCGCCGAAAGCTGGGCGGCATCTATGACAGCCGCCGTCTTGCGCACCTCGTCGAGCTTAATGATCGGGTGCGCGCGGTGCATCAGCACATCGTAAAGGTTCTCGTAATACTTCTCCCAGTTGCTCGGCTCGACCTGGTAGGTCCTCTCGAACTCTTCGCCTTTCATCTGGGTCTTTATCTTTATCGGGTGGCCGCCGTTCTCGCTCAACAGCGCGCCCTTTGTCCCGAGCACATACCACCGGGGTAGATTATACCGCGAAACCTGGCTTGCTTCAAGGTGCGCGGTGACCCCGCCTCGGAACCTTATGAGCAGCTTGAAATAGTCGTCTACCTCCCTGGACCATAGCACCGACTTCATGTCGCACCAGACCGATACCGGCTGTTCCTTCACGAGGCACAGCATCTGGTCTATGATATGCGAGCCGAAATCGTATAATATCCCTCCGCCGTAGGCCTTCTTATAGCGCCATGCGGGATTGAATTCCTTAACGCCGTAATTCTTCAAAGAGCCGTATGAGGTCGCCCTCGATTCCACGGTAAAGGGCTCGCCGACGAGATGCTCGTCGAGCAGGCGCTTGACCGTAAGGAAATCCCCGTCGAACCTGCGGCTCTGGAAGACCGATAGCACGACCTTCTTCCTGTTCGCGAGCTTTATGAGGTAATCGACCTCTTTAAGTGTCAGCGCTATCGGCTTCTCGACCACGCAATGCCTGCCCTCCTCGAGCACCATCTTCGCTATCCTGAAGTGGCTGCTCGACGGCGTCGCGATGACCACGAGGTCTATATCCGTATCGAGAAAATGCCTGTAATCCGAAAAAGCTATAGTTCCGTAATCCCTGTCCGCGACCCTCCTGCGCCCCTGTATAGTGTCGCATACCGCCACTATCCGGAACTTCCCCACCCTCTTCATAAGAGGTATGTGGAATTCCTGCGCGCTCCTTCCGAGGCCGCAGA
>JAKLIT010000211.1 GCA_022709465.1 Candidatus Omnitrophota bacterium
AGTTCCTTCGCGAGCAGCGCCTTCTCGACGCAGTGCCTCTCCTCGGCGAATTCCATCGAATGCATGTCCTTGATGCCCCACGCCTTGACGACCTTCGTTTCGCCCTGCTCGGTAAGGAAGACCGCGTGGCTTTTCTCGTCGACAATATAATCGCCGGTCTCCTCTTTCGTCTCCTGGTCCTTCTCGCCCTTCTGCAGGCCCCTGACGATATCGGCGGCCCTGTAATATTTCTCGGTGGATTCCTCGGCCGGGCCGGATATGATCAGCGGCGTCCTCGCCTCATCGACGAGTATCGAGTCGACCTCGTCGACGACGGAATAATGCAGGTTGCGCTGGACCATGTCCTCGAGCCGGTACTTCATGTTATCGCGCAGGTAATCGAAACCGAATTCGTTGTTCGTGCCGTATGTTATATCACTGCGGTACGCGGCCTGGCGGTCCCTGTCGTTCATGTCGTGCTGGATCATTCCGACGGTCAGCCCGAGGAATTCGAATATCGGGCCCATCCAGTACCTGTCGCGTTTCGCGAGGTAATCGTTGACCGTTACTATGTGCACGCCGAGGCCGGTAAGCGCGTTGAGGTATGCCGGCAGTGTAGCGACGAGCGTCTTTCCTTCGCCGGTCGTCATCTCCGCTATCTTGCCCTCGTGCAGCACCATTCCGCCTATGAGCTGGACGTCGAAATGGCGCATGCCCGTCGTCCTCCTGCTCGCCTCGCGCACGACGGCGAACGCCTCGGGCAGTATCTCCTCGAGGGCATCCATCTCGAGCTTGCGCCTCTCGTCCTTGCCCATCGAGGCGAGGTCCCGGCCCTTGAACTTATCCTTGAGCCGCGCGCGGTACTCATCCGTCTTCGCGCGCAACTGCGCGTCCGATAATTTGGAGACCTTCTCTTCAAAGGAGTTGACCAGCGCGACCTTCGGCCTAAGCCGTTTGACCTCCCTGTCGTTATGCGTCCCTATCACCGCCGAAAACAGATTCCCTATCATTTTTTATCCTTATCCGCTGACCATTTTACGTACGCTTCTATCAATTCGTCCAATTCACCGTCGAGCACCTGGTTCGCTTTCCCGGTCTCGAATTCCGTCCTGTGGTCCTTGACCATCATATACGGGTGCAGCACGTAAGAGCGTATCTGGCTGCCCCACTCTATCTTCTGCTTCTCCGAATACATCGACTTGAGCTTCTCTTCCTGCTCCTGCTGCCTCTTCTCGAACAGCCGCGCCTTGAGGACCTTCATCGCCGAGTGCTTGTTCTTCAGCTGGGAGCGCTCGTTCTGGCACTGCACGACGAGCCCCGTCGGGATATGCGTTATCCTGACGGCAGAGTCGGTCGTGTTGACGCCCTGGCCTCCCGGCCCCGACGCTCGGTAGACGTCTATGCGCAGCTCTTTCTCGTCGACCTGTATATCTATGTCGTCCTCGACCTCGGGGATCACGTCCACCGACGCGAAAGACGTGTGGCGCCTCTTGTTCGAATCGAACGGCGATATCCTGACGAGCCGGTGCACGCCGCGCTCGGACTTGAGATACCCGAACGCGTAATCCCCCTTCACGAGCATCGTGACATTCTTCACGCCCGCCTCTTCGCCCGCGAGATAGTCGAGGACTTCCACCTTGTAACCCCTGTTCTGCGCGTAGCGGACATACATGCGGAAGAGCATCGCGGCCCAGTCGCACGACTCGGTGCCGCCGGCGCCCGCGTTTATCGAGAGGATCGCCGCGGACCTGTCGTGCTCGCCCGAGAATAAAGCGGTGAACTCTATGCCGGCTATCTTCTTCGCGAGGTTTTCGAGGTCGCTTGAAAGCTGTGATACCGAGGCGCTGTCGGACGATTCTGTTATGCCCGCAAGCCCGGCGAGGTCATCAAGCTCCCCGGCGGATGCCTCCCACGGCTCAAGCTTCGCCTTGAGGGATTTCATCTCCTGGATGGTCTTGTTGGCCTTCTGCTGGTCGTCCCAGAAACCCGGGGCGGCCATCCGCTCTTCGTATTCTTTTATCTTC
>JAKLIT010000212.1 GCA_022709465.1 Candidatus Omnitrophota bacterium
TAATATACGCCGGGACGAACGGCTACCTCGACGACATGCCGGCCGAGCATATTAAGAAATTCGAAGCGGGCCTCTACGCTTTCGCGGCCGAGAAGTACCCCGAGATAGAGCACGAGATAGACACGAAGAAGGAGATAAGCGACAGTACCGCCGCGAAGCTTAATAAGGCGGTCTCGGAGTTCAAGAGGCAGTTCAACGAAACGTTGGCAAAAAATGATACTATCGCTTAGGCAGATAAAAAGCAGGATAAGAAGCGTCGAGAGCACGAAGAAGATCACGCGCGCTATGCAGATGGTCTCGACCGCGAAATTCAAGCGCAGCGAGCAGATGCTTGACACCGGCAGGCCATATTACAGGAAGCTCGACTCCATACTGATAAAACTCCTGCTCAGCCTGAGCCCCGAACAACTGAAGGCGCACCCCCTCCTCGAGGAGAGGGACGGCGCGAGGAAATTCGCTCTTTGCATGATTACATCCGACAGCGGGTTATGCAGCGTATATAACAATAATATAATACGCCTGACGGAGAAGATGTTAAAGCAGCACGGCACGGAGAACGTCAAGATAATCGCGGTCGGCAGGAAAGGCTTCGTCCATTTCAGCAAGAGGGGCGCCCAGATAGTAAAAAGTTATATGGGCCTGCACGGGCGCTATTCCGCCGAGACAGCCGACAGGATCGCGAAGGACATGATAGATATGTTCCTGGCCCGGGAGGCGGACGAGATCTATATAGCCCACAGCCATTTTGAGTCGGCGACGAAATACAAACCGGATATCAGGAAATTCCTCAGTATAACTCCCCCTCACCCCGTAAAGGGCGAGCTGGAGTTCATCGCAGACCCGGGCATTGACGAGATACTGGAGGGCCTGATCCCGAGGTACCTGTCGGTAAAGATGCGCCTGATACTGCTCGACGCATTTACGACGGAGCACTCCTCGAGGATGATAGCGATGCAGTCGGCGACGGATAACGCCGTGGAGCTTATAGACAGCCTGACGATGCTCAGGAACAAGGCGCGCCAGGCCTCGATAACGAACCAGGTGCTTGAAGTGGCGTCTTCCGCGGAAGCGCTCAAATAAGGAAAATTCAAATGGCATACGGAGAGGTAATACAGGTCATAGGTCCCAGCGTCGATATACGGTTCCCCGAGCATGAACTGCCGGGTATCCTCAATGCCGTAACGATAGAGGACAAGGAAAAGAACATAAACTTGACGCTCGAGGTCGCCCAGCATATCGGCAACAACACGGTAAGGTGCATATCGCTCGCTTCGACCGACGGCCTCGTGCGGGGCATGAAGGCGCTCGACACGGGTTCGCCCATAACGGTCCCTGTCGGCCAGCAGACGCTTGGCAGGATATTTAACCTGCTCGGCACGCCTATAGACAACAAAGGCGCGCTGGCAAGCCCGGACAAGAGATATTCGATACATCGCGACCCCCCTTCCTTCGAGGAACAGCTCACGGTATCCTCCATGCTGGAGACGGGCCTTAAGGTCATCGACCTGCTCGCCCCGTACCCGAAGGGCGGGAAGATCGGCCTCTTCGGCGGCGCCGGTGTCGGCAAGACGGTCATCGTCATGGAGCTTATACGCAATATTGCGACGGAACACGGCGGCGTCTCGGTCTTCGGGGGCGTCGGGGAACGCACGAGGGAAGGCAACGACCTTTGGCTGGAACTCAACGAATCTGGAGTCGTCAGGAAGACCGCGCTCGTGTTCGGCCAGATGAACGAGCCGCCGGGGGCAAGGCTGCGCGTCGGCCTTTCGGCCCTTACGATGGCGGAATATTTCCGCGATGAGGAAGGAATGAACGTCCTGCTGTTCATAGATAACATCTTCAGGTTCGTGCAGGCGGGCTCCGAGGTCTCAACCCTGCTCGGCCGTATGCCTTCGGCCGTAGGCTACCAGCCGAACCTCGGCACCGAAATGGCCGAACTGCAGGAAAGGATCACTTCCACGAAACGCGGGTCCATAACATCGGTGCAGGCCATTTATGTCC
>JAKLIT010000213.1 GCA_022709465.1 Candidatus Omnitrophota bacterium
ATAAGCGCCGCATACCTGCCGTTGCAGAGGTAATTTATCCACGGGGTCGGCGTATCGAACCTGTTTATTATGAACTCTTTCCTGTCCTTCGAGAACCCGCCGTAATCCATGACGACGCCTTTCATATATACTGGTTGTATACCATAGTTATCAAAAAAAATAACCTTTATTTCGGTTTCGCGCTCGATCCCCTTACAACGAGGTCGACGGGTATAACTTCTTTCGTCGAGATATTTATCCGCCCCTCGATCCTGTCTATTAGTTTCTTCAGCGCTATCGAGCCCATCTCCTCCTTCGGCACGTTAACGGTGGTCAACGGCGGGGTAGAGAGCGCGGACCATTCTATATTGTCGAAACCGACGATCGATATGTCGCGCGGTATCGAAAGGCCGCTCTTTTCGCGGATCGCCTTCATCGCGCCCATAGCCGCCTCGTCGTTTATCGCGAATACCGCGGTCGGGAGCGGGTTCTTCTTCAGTATCTTCTCCATCGCCTTATACCCTTCCTCGACCATGTAATAGCCTTCTATTACGAGGCTGTCGTCGTATTTGATCCCGGCCTCCTGGAGGGCCGCCTTATAACCCTCGAGCCTGCCTATCGACGCGGGCTGGTCCTGCAGCGGGGCGCGTATCATCGCGATACGTTTGTGGCCGAGGTCGGTAAGGTGCTTCACGGCAAGGTACCCGCCGTTCCTGTTGTCGGGTATGACCGAATCTATCGCGGGCTTAGAGATCTCGTTATCTACGAGGACGAGCGGGAATTTCTTGTCGTAGAGGCTCAGGACCGTCGTGCGGTCGAGCCCCCCTATGACGATGATGCCGTCTACGTTGTTCTCCATCGCCCATCTCGCGATATCGCGCTCATCCTTGACCGAGGTCACGAAATTGAACGAGAGCGTGCATCCCATCCTCAGGGCTTCCTTCTGCATCATCGAGAAAATGCCGACGTAGTAAGGACTTAATATGGGCGATTGCGAAGTAGGGTTGAGGCGCCTCAGGATGCACGCGACGTTCTTGCGCCTCGACTGGCGCTTCATCGACGAAAAGGCATGGGCTTTCTGCAATCCTTCCGCGTCCGAGACGAACGTCCCGGTGCCGGGTACGGAATACAGAAAGCCCTCCCTTATCAATTGCGCGATGCCGCGCCTTAATGTGATGCGGTTGATCCCGTGCTCCTTGCTCAGGATACGTTCCGAAGGGATGGGTTCCCCGGGCTTGAACTGGCCGGCCTGGACCTGCTTGCGCAGTATATCGGCGAATTGCTGGTAGAAGAACTTTCCGCTCGACTTGTCCACCTTCGGGCTCACGGGATCCTCCTGTTATTTGATATCGACGACCTTAAGCTCGTCGATATGTATCGTTATGGATTTCTTGCCCTTGTTATATGCCGGGCCGACCGCGAACTTGATCTCTTTAAGCTCGGCCGGGTTGAAATCTATGCCGGTAACCATCTTGCTGCTGTTCGCGTCCCAGTACTGCCCCTTCTTGGGATAGGCGGTGAACGGTATGACCACCTTCTGCCATTCCTTGGTAGTCCTGACGAAGTTCGGGGTAGCCATGACACCTATCTCCGTCTTGTTACCGTCGCTGTCGTCTGCGTCTATGAGTATGACCTCGAAGTTCTCCCCGCCTTCCGCGCCTTTCACCCAGAACTCTATACCGGGTTTCTTATACTGCGTAAGGTCCACGAGCGGATAATGCCCCACCGCCGCGCCGGACCACTGCGTGCAGTCAAGCGTCGCCGTAAGGCAGGCATCGCCCGACTTCGCGCCGGATTTGTTGATCTCGAACTCCGTGCCTCCTCCGTATACATATTTATACTGGCCGTTCGATTCGTCTATCACGTCGATGTAATAATCTACCGTTTCGGCCTGCGCAAGCCTCGCTGCGCCTACAAGCGCCAAACCGCACAAGAACATTACCGCAAACACCCTCTTTCCCATCTTTACTGCCCCCTTTCTTTGAATACGACAAAG
>JAKLIT010000214.1 GCA_022709465.1 Candidatus Omnitrophota bacterium
CGTTCTTCGGGCCGGTCCTGCCGAGGGCATAGTCCTTGAGCGCTATGTCCTTGTCGATCTCTTCTGCGGCCACGTCGTCCGCAAAGAATTTCCCGGCACCGTTCGTATCATTGAAGAACTGGATGACGAAATTGCAGTTATCCGCGTCCTGCGGGGCTATCGCGGATATGGACGCGAGGGTCCATTTCAGGCACGGCAGGTTATGCCCGAACTTCTGCCCGAAATCCCTGCTTATCTCTACCTGCACATCCTTGTTGTCCTTGTCCTTCGTCGTCTTCCTCCACTCTATACTCAACTGGCCGAAGGCCTGCCCTGATATCGGGTCCTCGCGGGAATTCATTACATAGCAGTGGAATATGTATTTGTTGCCGGGCTTGACCTTTTTATAGGTATAGAAGACGCCCGTGGACTCTCCCTGCTTAGGGCACAAGAAGTAGACAGACTGCTGGCCCCTCCTTCTTTCGGTCGTAGACAAACCGTTATACGCGTTGTTCCACGTCCCCCAATCCCGCGGGTCCTGGTCCTTGAACCCGGGGCGGTTTTCAAAACTGTTGTTTGCCAGCAGGTTCTTGCCTACCATGACCGCATATGCGCATCCTGCGGGCTGTAACATCGCAGCGATGAGGCAGATCAATACAATGGGTCTGAGCATATTAATGCGCCTTTCTCCCGAGATCTCCGTTATTTTTCCTCTACCATCACGTCATCCGCATAGAAACTGCCAGAACCGTCCTTGCGGAAGAATTGTATCACGAAATTGCAGGCATCCGCTTCAGCCGGAGCGATCGCGGTCATCTCGACTTTTTTCCAGTCGGTGTCCGATATATCGGGCCCCCAGGTCACACCCCACGTGCGCTCGGTCTCTTTCTCGTTCTTTAGCCATTCTATGCTCAACTGGCCGTAAGCGCCGCCGGTTATCGGGTCCGTAGTGGAGTTCTTGACGTAGCAGGAAAAATCGTATATCTTGCCCGGGACTACGTTGCGGTAACGGTATAACACGCCGCTGTGCGTCTCGTTGCTCGCCTCTGCGCTTATCTGCACCGCCTGTTCGCCGGTCCTGCTCGCCGAGGCCGTCAGGCCGTTATAATCGGAGTTCCAGGACCACCAGCCCGCAGGATTCTCGCCGTCAAAACCTTTGAGCTCCTCAAAGCTCGCGTTCGGTACTATATTGCCCTCTCCGTATGCCGTCCCGCATAGGGTAAATATGATAGCAGCCGCCCCTAACAGATACTTCATCTCTGCCTCCTAGTTATTTTCTTTTCTTTCTCTTTAGCGAGGATGTCCAGGAAGACCTTGACCACCTTGGGGTCAAAATGCGTCCCCGACTCATCTTTTATGATCTTGAGAGCATCCCTCTTCGGATACGCCTTACGGTAAGGCCTGTTCGAGACAAGCGCCTGGTATACGTCGACGACCGCGACTATCCTCGCGCCGACCGGTATCTCATCCCCCTTCAATTTCGAGCCGTAACCGTAGCCGTCATACCTTTCGTGGTGGTGCAATATTATCGGCACGACGTTCTTCAGGAAATGGACGGGCCTTATTATATCCGCCCCTATCTGGGGATGCTTCTTTATTATATCATATTCCTTCTTCGTCAGTTTGCCGCGCTTGAGCAGTATCTTCTCGCTTATGCCGAGCTTTCCGATATCGTGGAGCATCGCGCCGTGCTTTATGTCCTCAATATCCTCGTCCTGGAGGCCCATCTTCCTGCCGACCTCGGTGCTGTACTTGACCATGTCTTCGGAATGCTCTTCGGTATAAGCGTTCTTGGCCCCTACGGTATGGGCCAACGCGTATACCGCCTCTATCGTATTCTGCCTGTTACGCCTGAGAAGGCTCATGAATTTCTTCGTTATAGCGCTTACGCGTTCCTTCGACTCGCGGTCAGGCATTATTTCCTTTATTTTCTTCTTCCGGAGCTGTGCGGTCGTCGTTATCGTATTGCCGC
>JAKLIT010000215.1 GCA_022709465.1 Candidatus Omnitrophota bacterium
GGGCTCCCCGACAAAGGCTAATTTGGACCCACAACCATATTCTCCACTTTAAACCACTTTACTCCACCTGACGCTACAAAGTATACACCCCTCCTCCACTCGTGTCAAGGAAAAAAATGGGGCCATGCACTAAGGGGACATACCTGATCATGCCTAATCGGTATTAGGTGTGTCCCTGCGGTGCATGGCCCCCTAGATTAGCGGTTGGGGGTGAACGGGGTGCCGCGCTCTGTGCGCTTGATGCCTTTCAGGGCGAGGTCGAGTATCGCAACGGAATCGCAGAATCGCTTAGCCTCTTCGACGGAGATGCGGCCGTCGAGGCAAAGCTTGGCGAGACACTGGTCGAACGTCTGCATGCCGAATATGGCGCCTTCTTCTATGTACTGCAGGAGTTCGTTCGTCTTGCCTTCCCTTATGAGGGCGGAGATCGTGGGTGTATTCAGCATGACTTCACAGGCAGGCATCCTTCCCTTGCCTTCCTTTACGGGAATGAGCCTCTGTGAGATGACGCCTTTCAATAGCAGCGAGAGCTGAATGCGTATCTCCTCATGCTGGTGGGGCGGGTAAAAATTCACTATCCTCTCGACGGTCTGTATAGCGTTCACCGAATGGATCGTGCTGACAACAAGCTGGCCCGTTTCGGCAGCCGTCATTGCGGCAGCCATCGTCTCCATGTCGCGTATATTGCCGATGAATATGACGTCCGGGCTCTGGTACATAACATGTTTCAGCGCGTCGAGATAAGACGGCGTATCGAGGCCGAGCTCACGCTGTTCGATGAGCGACTTCTTATCCTCGAAGACGAACTCTATCGGGTCCTCTATCGTTACTACGTGGGACGGCAGGTTCTGGTTGATGTATTCTATTATGCTCGCGATAGTCGTGGACTTTCCGCTCCCGGTCGCGCCCGTGATAAGTATGAGGCCCCTCTTCTCGAGCGCCAGCTTGCTGAGCACTTTCGACGGCAGGTTCAGCGGATCGAACGCCTCTATCTTGCCCTTTATGTACCTGAATACGGCGCCGGGCAGGCCGTTCTGGTGGAATATGCTGCCGCGGAACCTTCCGAGCCCCTCGAAGTTCACGCCGAAATCTATCTCACGGTCCCTATCGAAGGCCTTCTTCTGTTCCGCACCCAGGACCTCGTCAATGATCTTCGAGATGTCTTTTTCGGTAAGGGCCTCGGAACCCTGCGGCGCCAGCAGCCCGTCCACGCGAAAATTAACGGGGCTTCCCACCTTGAAGAAGATGTCGGAAGCCCCGGTATCTACCATCGACTTAAATATCGCTTTTATGTCCATATACCGCGCCGCGTCTCCCGTAGGTTCATACCGCGTTGTGCTTATGCTGTTCGACATTCTCCTTTATCGTCGCGAGCAGGGCCTTGTCTATATCCAGGAACTTCACGGCGGTCCTGTAATCCTTGTTCCTCGAAGGCCTGCAGTACCGGACCTCGCCTATGACCCTCGCCGGTTTGGCCGTATCGAAGATCGAGGTATCGAGCTGTATGACGAGTATAGCGCCTTTCGGAAGGAATATCGGGGATAACACGCCGAGGCCGATAACGCTTATATCGACGATGACGGCATTCTGGGGTTCGCGAATTATGCGGACCTTGTCCTTCATGCCCGTGTCTATCTCGACCATTATGGTCGCGTCTATCTTTACCCTAATGCCGGCACGGCTATCTATAGCCAATTCCTTCTCCTGAAATTACTTTGGGCAGGCCTATAAGCCGAGTTTCGTAGACCCCCAGCGCATTGATTCGCGAAGCGAATCAGCAGGGGGTATGATAGCCATCCATCTAGACCCCGGATTGCTCCGGGGCTCAAGCGGCCAACCCGCGCATCCGCCCTTGCGGGCCTGGAGCGGACAGCCCCAAGAGATGCGCCTATTTGGCCTTGCTCCGCGTAGAGATTGCCGCGTTTCACTTC
>JAKLIT010000216.1 GCA_022709465.1 Candidatus Omnitrophota bacterium
CGGTCGCGGTGAACTTCATGTGCTTGCCGATGACGGTCATCTCCGCGATGTGGCGGAACTTCGATACCTCAAGTATGACATGCGCCTCGAGGATGTTCTGGTGGAACTGGTTCAGTTTCGCTATCTTGTCGTTGATATGCGACTTTATGCCTTCCGTTACGTCAAAATGCCTTCCTGTGACCACTACTTGCATTGCGAGCCTCCTACTCTCTTCATCTTGAAGAATTAATAGAGTGGCCGACTGCGGTCGGCTCACATTCTAAACTTTTCACCCAAATATATCTGCCTCGACTTCGGGTCGGAGATAAGCTCTTCGGCCGTGCCCGATATCAATACTTTCCCGTCGGCCATTATATAGGACCTGTCGGTTATCGAGAGCGTCTCCCTGACATTATGGTCGGTCAGGAGTATGCCGAGCCCCTTGTCCTTCAGGGAGCATATTATCTCCTGGCATTCCGCGACCGCTATAGGGTCGATGCCCGAGAAGGGCTCATCGAACAATACGAACAGCGGCTCCGTCACGAGCGCGCGTGTTATCTCGAGGCGCCTGCGTTCGCCGCCCGAGAGGGTATAAGCGTAATTCTTCGCGAGATGCGATATCCTGAGTTCCCCTAGAAGCATCTCGAGCCTCTTCCTGCGCTCCTTCTTCGAGATCTTCAGCGTCTCGAGTATCGCCATGATATTTTCTTCGACGGTCAGCTTCCTGAATATAGACGGCTCCTGTGCGAGGTAGCCGATGCCGCAACGGGCCCTCCTGTGCATAGGGAGGTTCGTGATATCCTGGTTATCGAAGATGACCTCGCCCCTGTCCGGCTCGATCAGGCCGGTTATCATGTAGAACGTCGTCGTCTTCCCTGCGCCGTTCGGGCCCAAAAGCCCGACGATCTCGCCGCGCTTGACGGATATGTCCACCCCGTCCACAACGCGACGGCGGTTATACGTCTTCTGCAGGCCCTTCGTCTCGAGCAGGTGCATCTAGAATACCTCTTTTGAAGCTGCCTTCGATTCTTCCGGATAGATGGTAACCTTCGGCGAGCCGCTCAATATTACCTTCTGCTCCGCCGCGAGGTATACGGCCTCGTCGCTGAATGTCCAGCTTCCGCCGCGGACTATCTTCACGTTGCCCTTCGCGACTATCCTCGAGACCTTCTTCGTGCCCGAATCGTAATATGCCGTGGCGGTATCGCAGAATATCTGGCCGCGTTCGTCATCGACCCTGACATTCGTATTGAAGACCGCGTAGTTCTTGCCGTAATTTATCTCCATCGGGCCGTCGCAGACGATCGTCGTCGGGACCTTCTGCTCTGTGCCGTCCTCTTTCTTCTCGACGTTCTCGGCGAAAAGCTTTACCGGCTTGTCGGTAACTATCTTCTGGTCCGCATTCTTCCAGTCGACTTCGTCGGTCATCATCTTCGTGCCGTCGGTGCCGGAGACCACGACGTTCGACTCAAAATGCGCGTCGCTCGTGTTCCTGTTGAACACTCCCTTATCCGCGGTCAGCGTCATGTCTACTTCTTCGCCGTATGCCTTGGCGACGACATCCGTCAGGTTCACGACTTCCGTCATGATGTCCGCGGACTTGCCCTGGACCTCCCACTTCTTCCTGCCGCTCTTCTCGTAGCCGGCGAGGGAGAAAGCCATGACCTGCTGGTCGGTCGACAGCGACATCGGTTCTTCCGCCGGCGGCTTTGCGGGCTTGTCGCTGCGCACCGCGCAACCGTTGAACGACAGCGCTATTAGCAGCGCGGCTATAAATTTATTCAATCTCATCTTGAGTTTTCCACCTTTCGTGGAACCAGACCCACTGTGACGGGTATTTCCTGATATAAGATTCTATGACCTTCGACCATTTCTGCGTGTTGGCCATTATATCCGCGTCCTTGTTCCCGGTAATTTCGAGCTCAAGCGGCTCCTCCACGTA
>JAKLIT010000217.1 GCA_022709465.1 Candidatus Omnitrophota bacterium
GTCGACGGTGTATATACGGCGGACCCGAGGATAGTCAAGGACGCAAAGAAGCTATCGAAGATAAGCTATGACGAGATGCTTGAGCTCGCGTCCCTTGGGGCGAAGGTCATGCAGGCAAGGTCCGTCGAATACGGGAAACGTTACGATATACCTATACATGTACGCTCGAGCTTTTCCAACAACGAAGGCACAGTGATCTGCAAGGAGGCGAAATCAATGGAGAGGATAGACGTCAGCGGGGTAGCGCTGCAGAAGGATGAGGCAAAGATAACCATATGCGACGTGCCGGACAAACCGGGTGTCGCGGCCGTGATATTCAAGGAATTGGGTTCGAACAACATAGTCATAGATATGATAGTCCAGAACGTCGGAAGGACCGGTACGACCGACGTCTCCTTCACGGTACTGACCGAGGACCTCGACAAGACAATGAAGGTCGCCAAGAGGGTCGCACGCGAGATAGGTGCGGGCGAGGTCATAAAGGACGAGAGCATCGCTAAGATATCGATAGTCGGCATCGGCATGAGGAGCCACGCCGGCATCGCCGCGAGGATGTTCAAGGCACTCGCTTCCAAGAAGATAAATATAGGCATGATATCGACCTCAGAGATCAAGATATCCTGCGTTATAGGGAAGAAGCACGCGGAGCAGGCGCTTAAGACCCTGCATGACGAATTTGAACTGAAGAAAGCAAAATAAAGGCGGAAGACGATGAAGCAGGTAACGCTCTACGATACGACGCTGCGCGATGGGGCACAGACCGAAGGCATCTCCTATTCGGTCAATGACAAGCTGCGCATTGTCGGAAAGCTTGACCAGCTCGGTATCCATTTCATAGAGGGAGGATGGCCCGGGTCAAACCCGAAGGATATGGCTTTTTTTAAGGCTGCCGGCAAGCTGAAGCTCAAGAACGCGAAGATCGTAGCGTTCGGTTCTACGCGCCGCGCAAATACTGATGTCAAGAAGGACGCTATCGTAAAAGGCCTCCTGGATTCGGGCACCCGCTATGTCACTATCTTCGGGAAATCATGGGACCTGCATGTCAGGGATGTGTTCAAAGTGCCTCTTGAAGAGAACGTGAAGATGGTCTCCGAGACGGTATCGTTCCTCAAGTCCAAGGGGAAGACCGTTTTCTACGACGCCGAGCATTTCTTCGACGGATATAGGAGCAACCCGGAATATGCGCTGATGACCGTTTTCGCGGCGCGCGACGCCGGCGCCGAATGCGTGATCCTTTGCGACACGAACGGCGGGACGATCATGTCCGAGATGACGGATATCGTGATGGAGGTGGTCGCGAAGCTCGATTGCCCTGTAGGGATCCACTGCCACAACGATTGCGATATGGCGGTAGCGAATTCCATCGCGGCCGTGCAGGCAGGATGCACCCAGGTGCAGGGAACATTCAACGGTTACGGGGAAAGATGCGGGAACGCAAATCTCGTCTCCGTGATCGGGAACCTTAAGACCAAGCTCGGTATCGACTGTATCAGCGACGCAAAACTGAAGGAGCTTACCGAGGCATCGAGGTTTGTGGCCGAGATCAGCAACGTAAAACAACAGGAGAACCAGCCGTTCGTAGGCAACAGCGCTTTCACGCATAAGGCCGGGGTGCATATCAACGCGATAATGAAGAATCCCGTCACTTATGAGCATGTCGACCCGCACACGGTCGGCAACAAGAGGCGGCTGCTCGTCTCCGAGCTTTCAGGAAAAAGCTCTATCCTGCTGAGGGCTGAGGCGCTCGAACTGGACCTGACAAAGGAAGCCCCGAAGACGAAGAAGATCCTCAAGCTCCTGCAGAAACTCGAGCACGAGGGTTATCATTTCGAGGCGGCGGAGGGGTCTCTGGAGCTTTTGCTCAAGCGCGCGTTCAAGAAATTCAAGAAATTCTTCGAGCTTGAAGGATTCAAG
>JAKLIT010000218.1 GCA_022709465.1 Candidatus Omnitrophota bacterium
ATAAGTAGTTACGATTATTTTAAAGGTTTAGCCTGCGCTTCGGGCCCCAGTGCGAACAGGCCCGCGACTGTCTGCCGGACCCTTCCGAAAAACCCGACCGCGCCGGCGTTCACGGCGTTATCAGCAGCGCTGTATCCCTGGGCCGAAGACAACAGTATAAAGCGTTCTTTTGAGGGGACCTCCATCTTGACGTTCTTTGCCAGGAGTGTCTTCTCGAGACGCGCCGGGGATTCCAACTGCCTTACATTATACAGCAGTATCTTATTGCGGTCAAGGAGCTCCGAGTAGGCCTGTTCCTTGGCTTTTATGTCATAACTGAGGCGTATCAGCGAGGTCTGCTGCATCACGTAGACCAGCGCGACCGCCGTGACCGATACCGTCATTATCAGGAACTTGTAAACTTTCATCTCTCCCCTGTCTGGGCGCCGCCTCGCGTCGCTTTGGCCGCGCGCATCTTCGCGCTGCGGGCCCGCGGATTATCGCCGACCTCCTGCTCGGTCGGCGTCACCGGCTTCTTGTTCTTCAATTCCAATATCTTTTGGGCCTTGGCTTCCCTGAACTTATTCTTCACTATCCTGTCTTCCAGCGAGTGGTATGATATGACACATATGACACCCGCCGTGTTCAGCAGCGCAATAGCCCTGTCGAGCGCCCTGTCGAGCGATCCCAACTCGTCGTTAACCTCTATCCTGAACGCCTGGAAACTCCTTGTCGCCGCGTGCACCCTGCCGTGCCTCATCTTATAAGGCATCGCGCGCACGATTATATCGACAAGCCTCCCGGTCGTCTCTATCCGGGCCTTCTTCCTCTCTTCTACGATCGCCGCGGCGATCCTGCGGTGGAACCTCTCCTCGCCGTACTCGTCGAGTATGCGGTCGAGTTCCGCCTCGCTCGCGGTGTTGACGACCTCTGCGGCGTCCTTTTCAGCTGCGGTATCCATGCGCATATCGAGCGGGGCGTCGGCGCGGAAACTGAACCCGCGGCCCGCCTCGTCGAACTGCATCGAGGATACTCCGAGGTCGAACAGGAAACCGTCGGCCCCTTTTATCCCGGCCCTCTCAAAGATCGCGTCAAGCTCGTCAAACCTTCCGTTGATCAGGTCTACCCTCTCCCCGGGCCTCCCTAATCTCTCCTTTGCTATCTCAAGCGCCTTCGCATCCCTGTCGATACCGACCAGCCGCCCTCCGGGCGATATCGCCGCAACAATCGCCTCAGCGTGGCCGCCGAGCCCGACCGTGCAATCGATTATCGTCTTCCCCGGCGCGAGTTCAAGCGCCTCAAGGACCTCTTTCAAAAGAACGGGCTTATGTATTGTCAAGTTCCAAAAGATTCTCCGCGGTCTTCTCGAACGAAGGCGCCGCGTTATCGTAGTACCTGTTCCACTCCTCCTTCGACCAGATCTCCATCCTGTTCGAGACGCCGACTATCATCACATCCCGCTTGATCCCCGCGTAATCTTTCAGGTACTGCGGCAGCAGGACCCTTCCCTGCTTGTCGCATGTGACGTCGACGGCGCCTGAGAAGAACAGGCGGTTGAACTTCCTCGAATCGGCTTTCGTGAAAGACATGCCCTTGAACTTCCCTTCGGTGAGTTTCCACTCCTCCTCGGTAAAAACGAAGAGGCACTTGTCGAGGCCGCGCGTCACGTAGAATTTTTCGACGAAATTTTCCTTGAATACCTCGCGGAACTTTGAGGGTATGATGATCCTGCCCTTCCTGTCGATAGTATGTTCGTATTCCCCGTAAAACATCTATCATCCCCCCCAATAGCGAAGACAAAAATAAAAGGTTGTGGGCCCAAAATTTATAAGGACCGGCTGGACCCTTTTTGCTTTGCCTTTCCCTCTTGCGAGGGCTCCCCGACAAAGGCTAATTTGGACCCACAACCATATTCTCCACTTTAAACCACT
>JAKLIT010000219.1 GCA_022709465.1 Candidatus Omnitrophota bacterium
TTCGAAGAATTCCGCGGGCGTGAACCCGAACATCGAGGCGACGGTATTCGTCGGGAACATCTTGGCCGTAGTGTTATACCTGGTAACCTCATCGTTATAATACTGCCTCGCGAAAGCTATCTTGTTCTCGGTCGAGGTAAGCTCTTCCTGCAGGGCAAGCATGTTCTGGTTGGCCTTAAGCTCCGGGTATTTTTCTGATACGGCAAAGAGCGAACGCAAAGCGCCGGTCAACAGGTTCTCCGCGCCTTCCTTGTCCTTTACGGAAGTCGCCTGTGTGGCCTGCGTGCGCGCCTTTATGACGCTCTCGAGCGTCTCTTTCTCAAACTTCATGTAACCCTTGGCGGTCTCGACGAGGTTCGGTATCAGGTCGTGCCTCCTCTTGAGCTGGACGTCTATCTGGGCCCAGCCGTTCGTGACCCTCAACTTCAGCTGCACCAGGCCGTTATAGGCCCCGATGAGCCAGAGAACCGCCGCGATGACTGCGATAAGCAAGATAAAGACAGCTGCCATGGCATACCTCCTTTTTATTTCTGGGGTTCAACTATGACCTTGATAGATTCCCCGGCTCCCGCGACGAGCCGGAATCCTTCCCCGGCTTCCGCGAGGCCGAACCTGTGCGTTATCATATCCTTTACGGCGACCTTGCCCGAGCCCAGTAGGCGCATCGCCTCGAGATGCTCCGCGGGCGTCGCTGCATAGGAACTCGTCAGCGTGGCCTCGCTCCTCCAGAATATGTCGTTTATAGGCTTATTTATCGCGAGGCCTTTTTCGGATGCCGCGAAGAACAGCACGGTGCCGCCGCGTTCTACGGAGTCCAGCCCCTGTTGTATCGCAGGGGCCGCGCCGGCGCAAATTATGACTACGTCCGCCAGCATGCCGTTATTGATATCCTTTAATTTCTGCGGGGAATATTCCGCGGCGTTGAAGGCGCGATCCGCGCCGAAGCGTGTCGCAGCGTCGAGGCGGTATTTTGACAGGTCGGTTGCGGCTATGACGCCCGCGCCGGACGCGCGCGCGTATTTGACGTGCAGCAGGCCCGATATACCGCTGCCTATAACAAGGACGGTATCACCCTTTTTTACCCCGGCGATCCTCTGCCCCCTCAGCACGCACGCGAGCGGCTCGATAAAAGTCGCTTCCTCGAACGTGACGTTATCGGGGACGGGATACACGCCGCCCTTTTCGATGTTTATCGCGGGGACGCGCACAAACTCCGCGAAACCTCCCGGGAAGAAATTTGTCTTGCGCAGCGTCTCGCAGGCGGTCTCGTGGCCTTTAAGGCAATAGCGGCATGATCCGCACGGGACATGGTGCGATACCGCGACGCGATCGCCGGGCCTCAGGCCTTTTACTCCTGTGCCTGTCTTCTCGACGGTGCCCGCTATCTCATGACCGAGTACGAGCGGCACCCTGTCCTTGCGATACCACTCCATGACGTCGCTGCCGCATATCCCGCTTGCGATGACGCGCACGAGTATCTCGCCGCTGCCGATCTCCGGCACGGGGACCTCCTCGGTGCGAACATCGTTATTTGCGTAATACATCGCTACGCGCATTTACCTGGTCCTCATCCGTTGCGGGGCCTCAATGTTTATGCTTGCAGTTCGCCGGGCAGCTCGGTGCCGCCTTTTCACAGGGCTTCACCCCGGTTTTCTTCTTGTAATCCGTCTCGTAGAAACCGGAACCCTTGAATATTATCCCCGAGCCGCCGCCGATAAGGCGCTTTACCGGGCCTTTGCATTTGGGGCACTTAGTAAGGTGCTTGTCGGTCATCGACTGGAAGACTTCGAAGACATGTTTGCATTTCTGGCATTCGTAATCGTAATGGGGCATATTATCCTTCCTTTGCCGCCTGGTTAAAGCAGGAACCTTCCGTACAGGTAATCCTCGGTGAA
>JAKLIT010000022.1 GCA_022709465.1 Candidatus Omnitrophota bacterium
AGGTTGAAAAGCTGCTGAACGAGAATTTCTTCGAATAAGAGGCGTGACTAAGATGAGGAACGTCAACACCAAGAACGCGTTGGCAACCGACAGGATACTTTCCGACAAGCAGAGGAAGAACCTCTCTATCCTCGAGCTCGTGGTCAAACGCGGGCCGATCTCGCGCACCGAGATATCGAGGCAGACCGGCCTGAACATCGTGACGATATCCAATTATATTAACGAATTCATAGCAAACGGCCTCGTCGTCGAGAAGGGTTTCGACGTCTCCACGGGAGGAAGGCGCCCGACGCTCGTAGAGCTGAACCCGAAGTTCGGTTATATGATAGGCGTAGGCCTTACCGCGCTTAATATCGTCGGCATACTCGTCGACCCGAAGATGCAGGTCATATGCGAGGTCAAGAAGGAGAGGCCGGCCGACAACAGCGAAGCGATAATAGACAGGCTCGTCGAGACCGTAGAGGAGGTCCTCGCCAAGTCGAAGATCGAGCCGGAGAAGATAAAGGGGCTTGGTATAGGCATACCCGGTGTCATCGACGTCGAGGGGCAGACGATAAGGTGGCTCGGTTCCATGGGCCTCTCTATGGTATCGATATCCGGCGTCTCCCTAAAGGACATATTCGAAAAGGAGTTCGACATCCCGACCCTCGTCGAGCATGACGCGGCCTGCGCAGTCTTCGGCGAACGCTGGTTCGGGTTCGAATCCGACATAAACGACATGATATACATGTATACCGGCGTCGGATGCGGCCTCATAATAAACGGGCAGATATACAGGGGCTCAAACGGTTCGGCCGGGGAAGTCGGCATATTCAACGCGACCGAGCCGGATGTTGAAGCGAGAAGGAAGGAGTCGTTAAGCCTCGGCACGTGGGAGATCGACCTCGGCGTGACTTATTACGCGAGGGAAGCGATGAAGGCCGGCGGGAAATCACGGATATTCGAATCGGCCGGCGGGGATCCTGGCAAGATAAATCTCGGGTTGGTGATCGAGGCATCCAAGGCGGGGGACAAGCTCGCGAACGAGCTTCTTGAAGATGCCGGAAAACGGTTGGGGAAGAAGATAGCGTTCCTTGTAAACCTGCTGAACCCGGAAGTCGTAGTATTAGGCGGAGGGGTGGAACAGGCGGGCTAGCTTTTCATGGATTCGGTCAAGAGGACCATACATTCATGGTCCCGCGAGGAGAATATAAGGAACCTCAGGATAGTGCCTGCAAGGCTCGGACACAGCGCAGTGGCCATGGGCGCGGCCTGCCTTGTCTTGCAGAGGATCTTCATGAACGCCTAAAAAAACAGGAGGCCTTGGTGATGAGAGGGATAAAGAGGTTATTGGCGTGTTTTATCATCCTCGCCTTTGCGTTACAGGCGGCAGGATGCGGCCAGCAGCAGGCGGGGGGAAAACCGAAGAGGGTGCCGATCAAGGTGGCATTCTGGGGCAGCCCCGAAGAGATAGAGATTATCACGACTACGCTTAACAACTGGCAGAAATCCCACCCGGACATACAGGTAAAACTTGAGCATATACCGTTCGGCAGCTATGTCAGCAAGATACTCACCGAAATAGCCGGCCGCGCCGCACCGGATATCATCGCGGCGGAGGTCAACATGTTCGTATCGTTCGCCGACAAGGACGTATTCCTCGACCTGAAACCTTACATGGAAAAGGACACCGCGTTCAACCTCGGCGATTTCTTCCCGGAAGTGGTGGACAGGTATACGGTCAACGGGAAGGTGCTCGCGATCCCGAGGGATACGGCGCCGATGGCGTGCGTGTATTATAACAAGAAATTATTCGACGAAGCGGGCCTGCCCTATCCGACGGATGATTGGGACATGAACGACCTGCTCGACAAGGCGAAGAAGCTGACCAAATTCGACAAGGACGGGAAGGTCACGCAGTACGGTTTCTACAGCGATATGTGGCCGAACTTCGTAATGTGCTTTGGCGGCAAGATAGCCGACAGCGTGAAGAACCCGAAAAAATGCCTGCTCGGCTCGAAAGAATCGATGGAAGGCCTGCAGTTCCTCGTAGACCTCTCGCAGAAATACAAGGTGTCGCCGACCTCGAACACTTTCCGCAACCAGGGGCTCGGCGTCATCCAGATGTTCATGATGCAGAGGGTCGCGATGTTCCATTCGGGCATATGGGAGACGCCGATAGTCAAGAAGGTCAAGGATTTTGACTGGGATGTCGCGATGTTCCCGAAAGGCCCTAACGGCGTAAGGAAGTTCGCCACGGGCGGGACCGGTTACGGGATACTGAATTCGACAAAATATCCCGCCGAGGCGTGGGAAGTGCTGAAAGCCCTCAGCGGCGATGACGGGCAGATAATGCTGGCGGATTCGGGCCTCGCCCAGCCGGCTAATAAGAAGATCGCCGAAGGCGAGCATTTCGCGCTGAGCAGCAACGTGCCGCTCAACAAAAAGATGCTCAACGAGGCGGTCAAGATGACGGTATACGACCCGTTCCACGCGAAATGGCGCGAGATCCGCGACCTGTACATCTACCCGGAATTCGACCTGATGTTCAACGGCCTGAAGCCGGTCAAGGATGCCGTGGACGCGATAGTGCCTAAAGCCAACGAACTGTTCAACGAAGGGAAATAACAAGCAAAGATGAAATTCCAGAACGATTACGGTTACTTTACCGATGACGGCAAGGAATACGTCATAACCAGGCCGGATACCCCGAAGCCCTGGGTCAACGTCATCTCCAACGGTACTTACTCGCTCGTCGTATCGCAGACCGGCTCGGGGTTCTCGTGGTGGGAGAACTCGAACCTCGCGAGGATCACGCGCTGGGAGCAGGACCTCGTCCGCGACGAATGGGGCAAGTACATATACGTCAGGGATAAGGACACCGGCGAGCGCTGGTCGCTCGGATGGAAGCCCGTCTGCCCCGACTTCGAGAAGTACGAATGCAGGCACGGGCTCGGTTACACGGTACTGTCCGCGAAATACAAGGGGATAAGCTCGTCCGTGACGATGTTCGTGCCCCGGGGCGAGCAGCTCGAGCTCTGGAAAGTAACGCTGAAGAACTCGTCCGATACGGTAAGGTCCCTGTCGATGTTCACGTATTTCGAATGGCTTCTCGGTAACAAGGACGATACGCACAGGGAGTTCCACAGGACCTTCATCGGCACCGAATACGTAAAGGGCTCACGGGCGCTTTACGGGATAAAGAGGAAGCAATTGATGCTCGAGGGCCAGGTGATCAGCGAATGGCCCTGCACGGCATTCTTCGCGTCGTCGGTCGAGCCCGAATACTACGAGGGCGACAAGGAGAACTTCATCGGCATGTACCGCACGATAGCCGACCCGGCCGCGGTCGAGAAAGGCGTGCTTACGAATACGACCGGCAGGTGGAACGATTCTATAGCGTCCCTGCAGGTCAACATAGACCTTAACCCGGGCGAGTCGAAGGATGTTGTATTCATGCTCGGCATGAGCCAGGGCAAGGCCAGGGACGCGAAGACGATCGGCAGGTATTCCGATACAAAGAATGTCGACGCCGCCCTCTCCGAAGTGAAAAAATACTGGGAAGAGATGCTCTCCGGACTTGTCATTAAGACGCCGGATGCCGCGATGAATATAATGACGAATACCTGGCTGAAGTACCAGGCGATCTCCGGAAGGATCTGGGGGCGCTGCGCGTATTACCAGTCGAGCGGCGCGTACGGGTTCAGGGACCAGCTGCAGGACAGCCAGATATTCCTTCCGCTCGATACGTCGCTGACGAGGAAGCAGATACTGCTCCACGCGGCGCACCAGTTCAAGGACGGGACGGTCTACCATTGGTGGCATACGCTTGCCGAATGGGGTCCGAGGACGAAGAAGGTCGACGACCTGCTCTGGCTCGTCTTCGTGACGCTCAGCTATATCGAGGAGACGGCCGATTACAAGATACTCAAGGAGAAGGCGAAGTTCGTAGACGGCGGCGAGGCGACACTGCTCGAGCATTGCGAACGCTCCCTCAGGAAGGTCCTTTCGAGGTTCTCGAAACGGGGGCTTCCGCTTATCGGCGAGGGCGACTGGAACGACGGCATGAACTTCGTCGGGGTCAACTTCAAGGGCGAATCGATATGGATGGCGCATTTCTTCGCCGACATAATCAAGAGGTGGTCCGAGGAGGTCCTGTCGAGCAAGGCCGTCAACAGGAAGGCCGACGCGAAGAAGTACGCGAGGAGATATGAGGACCTCAAGAAGGCGATAAATAAATACGCGTGGGACGGCGAATGGTACTGGAGGGCCACGTGCGACGACGGCTCCCTGGTCGGAAGCTCGAAGAATAAGGAAGGCAGGATATTCCTGAACGCGCAGATATGGGCCGTCATCGCCGGGACAGGCACCGAGGAGAGGATAAATAAGGCTCTGGATTCCTGCAGGAAGTACATATACAGGGACTGCGGCGCGATCCTGCTTTACCCGGCTTTCTCGGAACCCAACCAGAAGATAGGTTATATCAGCCGTTACGCGGCGGGCGTAAGGGAGAACGGCGGTGTATATACCCACGCGGCCACGTGGGCCGTAATCGCCGAATCGCTCAGGAAGAGGCCGGAGCTAGCGTTCGACCTTTACAGTAAGATATGCCCCCCGAACAGGACCGCTGACATAGACCATTACAAGGCCGAACCGTATGTGACTCCTGGCAATTCGGACGGGCCCGATTCGCCCAACTACGGTCGCGGCAGCTGGACCTGGTATACCGGTTCGGCGGCGTGGCTCTGCAGGGTGGGAACGAACTGGCTTCTCGGCGTAAGGCCGGTCCTCGATGGTCTGTTGATAGATCCCTGCATACCGAAGGCGTGGGGCGGGTTCGAAATGACGAGGAAATTCCGCGGGGCGACCTATAAGATAACGGTCTCCGATCCTAACCACGTGTCACACGGGGTCAAGGAGATAAAGGTGGACGGCAAGAAGATAAACGGAAACGTCGTGCCGTCGCCGAAGGACAGGAAGGCGCATACCGTGGAGGTCTTGCTGGGCAGATAAAAGGGCCGATCGCCCTTGAATATGGCGCGCCCATAAGGTAGACTTGACGGGAACAGTCTTATAAACAGAAAGGGGGTCAAAGGCAAAATGAAGACCATATTGTCTTCTCTTATAGCCTTGGCGGTAGTTTTGATGCTCGTAGGGCAGGTATCCGCGGCGACGCTTGTGATCGCTGATTTCAACACCGGGGACAAGCCGAACAATATCGGCGGCGATTTCGGCGCGTGGAACAGGGACGAAGCCGACCAGACGCAGGGTTGCAAGATGAATTTCAACCAGACCGATATGCACGGCGGAACCGGTTCCTCCGTACAGCTCGATTACGATGTCGATTCGCCGAACCCGGCCTACAACGGTTTCTGGATGAAACTCCAGAACCAGGATGCCTCTCAGTATGATAAGCTGAGCCTCTGGATCAAGGGTGACGCTACAGCGGGCCATTCCACGAAGGTCAAGCTCGAGCTGAAAAACGCGAAAGGCGAAGTTGGGAAGTATACGGTAAGCAATATAACGACGGACTGGCAGGAGATAGTCATACCGCTGGCCCAGTTCAGCGGCCTGACGGACCTGACGTCGATGACCGAATTCGTAGTTGTCTTTGATGATATGACCTGCGCAGGGAAGAAGCAGGGCACCATATACATCGACGATATAGCTTTTGTCAAGTAACCGGATAGGGCGGTCCCGGGGCTGACCCGCGACCGCCCTTTTTTTGCGTGCAGGGTATGGAAGAAGAAAAAGCCAGGATAGAAGCAAAGGTCCGCCGCGAGATGATGCAGCTCTTTATCGAAGAGGCCAGGATAGAGGCCGAAGCGAAAGAGCAGCATGACAGGTTCTTGAAGGACAAAGAAGACGAGAGGCAGCTGAGGTCCGGGTTGGCCTCGCGCGAAGAAGGCCTCGAGATCGACGTCGCCTCAATGAAGGCCCGCATGCGGCTCGAGGAGAGGATCAAGCTCGAGAAACTCAGGGGCAAGAGGATACTGCAGGGCGCGTTAGTGTCCTCGGCGGTCATCGTGGCCGCCGTCCTGATGTTCATAACACAGCAGAAAGAGCCCGCCGTATTCTATGACCTCGCAGCCATAAAGGATTCCCTGCAGAAGGCGTCCGCATACCACGGGCAGTTCAAGGTAGATGAGGTCTCCCTTTCGAGGAACGCGCCTTCGGCGGTCATTGAGCTGTCGTTCCTGCCTTCCACCGAAAAGGACCTTAAGGATTTTGTCGAGGGCCTTATAAGGAAATATTCGATGCTGCGCCCGGGCGAGAAGATCAACATTGTCCTGAAGGCGGAGAAGAGGATATACGCTACGGTCTCCTATATACCCCGCAGTAATTCCATAGAAATAGAACTGATGAAATAATGCCCCTTCTTGTCGGACTCGCCTATGACATGAAACTAACGCGGCCGAAGCGCGCCCCTGAGGACATATGGGCGGAACACGACAGCCCCGGGACGATATCGTCGGTCGAGGAAGCGCTCAAGGCCGGCGGGCACGACGTGATCCGCATAGGCAGCTCAAACGAGCTCCTAAAAAATATCCGGCGCCTGAAATGCGATATCGTATTCAATATAGCCGAAGGGATATCGGGCAGGAACAGGGAATCCGAGGTGCCGATACTCCTGGACCTTGCCGGGATACCATATACGGGGCCCGATGCGCTTGCGTTATCCGTCGCGCTCGACAAACCGTCCGCGAAAAAAATATTCAAATACCACGGCGTCCCTACGCCGCGTTATTCCGTGGCGGTTGCGGCCTCGCGCATAACCCTTCCAAAGGGCATGAGGTTCCCGGTCATAGTCAAACCGGCGCATGAGGGTTCGGCCAAGGGTATAGGGGCGGATTCGGTCGTAAAAGATATGCGGTCATTGGAGCGCAAAACCGCGCATGTAATAGATACATACAGGCAGCCCGCGCTCATAGAAGAGTTCGTGGAAGGATGGGAGTTCACCGTGGGAGTCATAGGCAACGCGCGGATGTCCGTGCTTCCCGCCGTCGAGAGGCACGTCTGCGCGAAGAGCGGCCTCAGCAGCCACGTTCTTGAAAAATGCGGGCATGCCGCGGCGGGCCGGGGATACAGGAAACTTCTCGGCGTCGATCCGGCCCTTGAGGGCCGGCTCAAAGGCCTGGCGGCCGAGGCGTTCCTCGCGCTCGAATGCCGCGATTTCGCGAGGTTTGACTTCCGCGTCTCAGCGCGCGGCAGGCGAATATTCATGCTCGAGGCGAATCCGCTTCCTTCCCTCTCGAAAGACGATTATTTCGCGATGGTCGCCGAACTGCAGGGCCTGTCTTACGCGGATATGATAAACCGGATGTTCGACGCAGCACTTGAAAGGTGCGGCCTATCATGAAAGACGCGTATTCGTTCCCCCTGTATTGCGACGCGGCATACGGCTGGGACCGTTCGCCCGAATGCGATTTTATCGAGAGATGCGCAGAAAAATACGCTTCCGGCCCCACGCGGAATTCGGTGCTGGACCTTGCCTGCGGCACCGGCATACATCTTACGGAATTCGCACGCCGCGGATACCGCGCGTCGGGGATCGACAAATCGCCGGAGATGGCGGAATTTGTTATTGCGAAAGCCGCGTCCGCAGGACTTAAGGTAGATTGTTCCGTCGCGGACATGAAGGAATTCACTCCGCGCGGCCCGTATTCTCTCGCCATCTGCATGCTCGATTCGTTCAGGTACCTGCTGACGGACACGGATATAAGATCGCACCTTCACTCGGTATCGCGGTCGCTGGAAGGCGGCGGCATGTATTTTATCGACCTCTGGATGCCGCCCTCCGCGGACGGCGTCGAATGGGAAGATATCTCCTGGTCCCAGGGATCGGGCAGGATACATGTAGACGCGAGATACCTGCAGTATGCGCGGACCTTCGACGCCAATACGAGGACGTTCGAGGACGAGCTTATATTCAAGGTAAACGGGCCCGGTGTCGATACGACGGTAAGCTCGAGGGCGAGGACAAGGATGCTGCTGTACGAGGAACTCTGCCGCATAGCGGAGGAAGAGGGCTCATTTACACCGGCAGGCAAATTTTATAATTTTGACTTTGGCGAAAAAGGAGTTTATAATAACAGGCATATAAGGACTAATATCATTTTAACGAAACGGAGGTAGCGCATGCCAAAGACAACGTTGAAGTTTATCGCTTTCTGTGCATTATTTTTACTGGCAGCCGCATTGTCGGGTTGCGCGGGCATCGAGCCGCCGTCGGTCGAGCAGATAGTCAAACATCCTTTTGGCACCTCCATGCTCAGGGCGGGGCTTACGAAGGACCAGGTCATCGCGCAGTGGGGCGAGCCCGACCTGAAGGAATTCGACAACACCGGTAAATGGGGCAACTCTAAGGAGAGGTGGACCTATTACGGAAGGTACAGCGACCTGCCGGTCGATGAGGGGTACCTTACGGACACTCAATACCTTTATTTTGACGGGAAATACCTGGTAAGATACAATGAATGACCCCTCAGGGGGAGGGCATTTCGGTTGCTGTATACAATGCGGATCTTTCTGGGGCTGCCCGACCCGGGCGGGGACTAGGGAGGATAGCGAGTGTTGCTCTCGGTGCAGTAAATACGAGATCTGCAAAATAATAAACGAAAAGGTCAAGGAAGGGCTTAAGAAGGCCGTCTAGACCTGCAATTTTCCGGTATTTAGGGGCGCCGTTTTAACGGCGCCCCTTTTGTTTTCTCTTGACAAAGGACTTGTTAACAAATACTATATAAGCTAATAAGTGATAGTAGAATATAATGTTAAATAGCACTTGTTAATACTTATTAACAACTCTAAAAGAGGGGTTGTATGGGGCCTGTTAAGAGCAACCTGATCACTGTCGATGAGTTGTCGAAGCTGTTTTTTATGTCAAAGGCGACGATCAACTACTACACCAACATGGGCCTGCTCCATATCTGCGAGAAGCAGGGTAACAAACGTTTGTATGATAAGACGGAAGTCGAAGAGCGCCTTAAAAAGATAAAGGAGCTCCGCAGGAGCGGCTATAGCCTGCGGCTTATCCGGAAGCAGTTCTCCGGGCTCCAGCCCTTTGGTAACCCGGAAACAGACGGAGGGACCCTATAAAATGCTCGACGACCTTAAGAATATCATCAAAAGACTGAACGAACTTGATGTCGCCGGCGACATAGCGCCGGCAGTGTCCGGCCAGCCGGTCTCGCCCGTATCTCCGAAGATCTTCTCGATAAGCAGGCAGATAATAGCGGTGACGAACCAGAAGGGCGGTTGCGCGAAGACGACCACTGCCGTCAACCTCGCGGGCTGCCTCGCCGAAAGAGGATTCAAGGTGCTTGTGATCGACCTCGACCCGCAGGCGCACGCGAGCCTCGGGCTCGGGCTCGACAAGGACAGTATAGACAGGACGATATACGACGTCCTTATGAACAGCGTCTCGCTTGGCGACGTCATATTGAAGACACAGGTGGAGGGGCTCGACGCCGTCCCGTCGAATTCGGTCCTATCGGGCGCCCAGCTGGAATTGGCAACCGTGTTGGGCAGGGAGAGCGTCCTGAGGATAGCGGTAAGGAAGATGTTGCTCAAGAAGGATTACGATTTCATCATATTCGACTGCAACCCGAGCCTGAACCTCGTCACGATAAATGCGCTTGTCGCCGCCGATTCCATACTGATACCGATACAGACCCACTATTATTCGCTTGAAGGCATGAAGGAGCTCTTCTCGACCATAGATATCGTGCGCGAGAGGCTGAATCCCGGCCTGCAGATACTCGGAATACTCGCGACGCTTTACGATACCCGCACAAAGATAAGCGCGAAGATGCTCGACCAGATACGCGAGTATTTTAAAGGGATGGTCTTCGATACGGTCATCCGTAATAACGTAAAACTCTGCGAAGCGCCGATATTCAAGAAACCCATCCATGTATACGACAACCGCTCGCTTGGAGCCAGGGATTATTTCAGTTTGGCCGACGAAATAGTCGCGAAGACGCAAAAATGCGAGGTGAGGATTGACGCAGGAAAAGTTGCCTGATAGCGCCGGCGCGCATAATGTAGTAAAGGACATCTTCGAGCGCAAGAAGCCGGACGAGATGTCGTCGAAGAGGATCTCGTCGCTTTTCGGTGCCGGAGCCGCGCCCGCGCAGGCACAGCCGCCGACGCCGGCGAAAGAAAGGCGGTTCAGCAGCTATCTTCCCGTAGGCCTGGACATAAGCCCGGAGGGGGTATCATTCGCGAGGGTCGGAAGGTCCGACGGCAGGCTCATGTTCGCGGGCGGGGTATCCGCGGGGCTGTCCGGCACAGGCGCCTCGATAAAGCAATGCGCCTCCGGCAACGCCTTGAAAGGCGACGCGGTGATCGGCCTGCCGGCCGCGGCCGTGAAATTCCGGGTAGTTAAACTGCCGCCTATGCCGGAAGCGGAAATAGACAGCGCCGTTACCTGGGCAGCTGCCGAAGCCCTAGGGGTAGACGCGCGCAGGATGCAGGAGATTAGCATGGATTACGCGGTCCTGCGGGAGGCCGGCATGCCTTCTTCAGACGTGGCGTCCGCCAAGATCCTTATCGCGGCTGCGGACAGGAGCGCGGTGCTCGAGAAGATGAAAGAGGCCTCGGATGCCGGGCTCAACGTACTGGCGGTCGAACCGTCTCCGTTGTCCCTTTATGCGGCAATGTGTTCCTCCTCCGCGCGTACGGAAGATACACAGGGGCTCACGTTGATGCTGAATATCGGCCGCGGATCAGGCGAGATAATCATAGGGCTCGGCCGCGACGTATGGGCGGTGCAGGAAGTGGCCATATCCGCGGATATCCTGCGAGGGGCGCTCAACGATGACGGAAGAGTCTCGTCGAAGCCGTCGGTCTCATCGGCCCTTGAGAGCCTAATAATAGATATCGAACATTCGTTCAAGACGGTGTCGGGTTTGTTCGCGAGGCCGGATTCGTTCTCGCCGGGGAGGATAACGGTATCGGGCGCCGGCGCCGCGGATAAAGGCATCTGCCCGTTCCTTAAGAAGACATTTAATATACCGGTCGACGTATTCGACCCGTTAGGCGCAGGCCCGGAACTGGCCGCGGCGGTCGGGCTTGCGTTGAGGGGAGCTAAAGATGAAGCGGTTTAACCTTATACCGAGACAGGGCAGGAAGGTCCAGGCGGCGCCGCCAATTGGAAGCGCCCGCAAGGGGCCGAAGGCCAACATACTGCTCATAATAGCGCTGTTGGCCGCGGTCCTTATCGCAGCGCCTAACGCGTTTAACCGCCGCAGCGGCGGTAGGCTTGCCGGCGCGAAGGCGCGCCTTGAGGAGGCCAAGAAGGAGCTCGGGCGCAGGCAGTCGCAGCGCATCCAGATAGCGAAGGACTACGACCTGCTGGTAAAGAAAAAACTGGCGGCGGAAGAAAAGTTGCAGTACCTGAAGGAAGCGGAGACTGGCAAGCCCGCGGAATTATCACAAGCCCTCGTCTATATGCCGACGCTCATACCGGATGAGATATGGATAAACAAGCTGACCGTCGAAGGGCGGCGCGTGGTCATAAACGGCTCTACGCTGGACAACCAGGCCGTATCGAAGTTTATGGAGAACCTGAACAGGTCCAACAAGTTCAAGGGTTCGAGTTTCAATTTCACGCAGAAGGGCGAATTGGGCGACGCGACGCTATATAATTTTGAGATCGCGGCGCAGATGGCAAACTAAAGGGGCTGAATGGGCAACAACAGGAAATTGATCGTCATGATCGTTGCGGTCGCCTTCGCGGCACTGGCCGGGTACAGCCTGGTCGGGCGAGGATTCATCGAGGAACAGAACACGGTGAGGTCCGAACTGCGGAAGATCGAGGACGAGACGGCGAAGACGAGGGAGAAATTCCCGGATATAAAGGCGGAGGAGAAAGAGCTGGCCAGCCTGCAGAAGGGCTATGACGGAGTGCTTAAGGATATCGCGGCCTACGAGAAGAAGATACCTTCCGCCGCCTCGGTATCGAAGCTCCTCGGGGAGATGACCCGCCGTTCCGAGGGCCTCGGTATGGATTTCGAATCGATAAGGCAGGATATCGAGAGGGAGAAAGAAGGTTATATCAAGCTCAAGCTTGACATAAAATTCTCGGGCCCCTATTCGAGCATAGTGAATTACCTTAACCGGCTGCAGAACCTTTCAGATTACCTTATCGTGTCGAATGTGGAGATATCGCAGGCGAAAGAAGGCGCCGCGCATTCCAAGACGAATATGCGCGTCTCGATGCTTTTACTGGAGAAAGGCGCGGACCTTACGGCGTTCGAGAACGCGTTGCCTCCGGAGACGATAATAATGAAAGCGGACCCGTTCATTTCAAAAAAGCCCGGCAGGAAAGACAAAGCCGGGGATTTCAAGTTATCGGGGATAACGCAGGCGGGAAACGATTCCACCGCCATAATAAACGATGAGGTAGTCAGGACAGGCGCGAAGGTCGGCGGATGGGAAGTCACGCAGATATCGAAGGACGCGGTAACGCTTACCGACGGGAACGATACCGTTACTGTTACATTAAACAGATAACACGAGGGAGACATGGACAATAAACTGAAATATTTTGCGGCGATCGCGATCTTGTCATTGGCCGTCGGACTGGCGGCAGCGGAAACGGATCCACTGATATCGCTTGATTACAAGGATGCCGACATAAATGCCGTCCTGCGCTCCCTGGCGTGGTCTTATAACCTCAACCTCGTGACTGGCACCGACATAAAAGGCAAGATCACGGTCAACCTGAAGAACGTGACCCTCAACGAGGCGCTCGACGCGATACTTACCGCCAGCGGTTATGCCCATGTCCAGAAGGGGAACATAATCTACATAAGCTCCGGTTCCGCGGACGGCATAGACATGTCCAGCGAGGCGGTATTCCTGAAATACTTAAAAGCGGCGGAGGCGCAGAACCTGCTGCGGAAGGTGATCTCCGCAAAAGGAGATATCAAGGTCGACGAAGTCTCGAATATGCTGATAATAACCGATTACACCGCTAATATCGAGAAGGTCAAGAAACTCATCAATAGCATAGACCTTCCGCCCCAGCAGGTTCTTGTCGAGGTGAAGATAGTCGATATCACCTCGAAGGACCTCGAGAACCTCGGCGTGACGTGGTCGGCCGATTACAGCCCGGCCGGCGCGGTCAAGGGGTTGTTCGACAGGAAGACCGGGTTCCAGGAAGAGCTGAAGACGACAACGACGGTCCCCGGGCCGTCCGGTACGCTCTCCGGCGGGCAGTTCAAGATCGACACCCTGAATTTCAAGGGCCTTTCCCTTACTGCCACTATAGACGCGTTATGCCAGGACCAGAAGGCGAACCTGCTCGCATCCCCGTCGATAGCCGTGCTCAACAACCGCGAGGCGAGGATAGTCATAGGAGAGAAGGTTCCTTACAAGGAGAGGACGCAGACGACGACAGGCACGACCGAAACGACCAAGTTCATAGATGTCGGGACGACGCTGCGCGTGATCCCCTCGATCAATGCCGACGGCTACATAACGATGCTGATACATCCGGAGGTCAGCTCGGTATCCGCGCTGCTCGACGCGGGCCCTAGGATAACCACTCGCGAGGCCGACACGACCGTCAGGGTCAAGGAAGGCGAAACGATAGTCATTGGCGGCCTTATAAAACAGACGGACGACAAGATAAAATCAAAGATACCGTTGCTTGGCGACCTGCCGGTGGTCGGGTTGCTGTTCAGCAACCGCTCGAAGGACCAGGCGCAGACGGAACTCGCGGTATTTATAACGCCGAAGATACTCCGCTCCAAGGAGGAAGCTAAGATATACGGGGCCAAGGAGGAGGAAGAGGTTTACGTGAACATCGGGCCCACAGGGGAGCTCAGTATCGCGTACCAGCTCTTCGAGAAGGCGGATAAGCTCGATAAGGGCATAGGGCTCGAGAGCCGCCGCAAGGACATAAAATACAGGAAGACCCAGGCCCTGGGCCTGTTCGAGAATATCGCGAGCCAGTTCCCGAGCAGCCCGAAAGCCCCGGAGTCGCTCTATCGCGCGGCGCTCATCGATTATTATTATTTCGGCGATAACATAGGCGCGAGGGACAAGCTCGAGAAGCTGGTCTCCGATTACCCGAAGAGCGCGTTCGCGGATTACGCTAAGGAGCTTTACGAAAGCGTGAACAGCGGGCCGGTGCCCGGGGATAAAGGCCAGCCGGAGCCAAAAACGAATATCTCGATAGGTCGATGAAAGATACAGA
>JAKLIT010000220.1 GCA_022709465.1 Candidatus Omnitrophota bacterium
AGGTGCCGCTCGCGGAGCGTGTTGACATAGACAATGACGGAAACATATCGGGGTTATTTTAAATGAATATATCCGGCAGGAACAGGATAGACGGTTTCATAAAGGCGCTCGGGCAGAAGAAGCCCGTCCCCGGCGGCGGCGCGGCGTCGGCCCTGGCAGGCGCGCTTGGGGCAGCGTTATTGATGAAGGTCGCGAATTTCACCATAGGCAAGAAGAGGTACAGGATCTACGAGAAGGACGCTAAAGTGATACTCGGCAAAGCCGGCACGCTGGTAAAGAGGCTCAGCGCTTACATCGAAAAGGACGCCAAGGCGTACGATGAATACGCGAGGACTAAGAGCAACGCGTCGATGAAAAAAGCGACGCTGTGCGTCTGTGAGATAGCTAAGATCTCCTCGGCGGCGCTGAAGTTCTGCCCGCGGCTGAGGAAGATAGGCAACAGGAATCTCATGGGCGACCTGTATGCCGCGGAAGCGCTATTGAAAGCGTCGGCGCAGTCGGCGGGAAACCTCGTGAAACTTAACAGGAAACGGACAAGACGATAGATGGCAGCCAAGATACTTAACGGAAAAGTGCTCGCATCGAAACTTAAGGCGCAGATAAAACGCGAGGTCTCCGCCGTAAGGAAAAAATACGGCAGGGCGCCGATGCTTTCCGTCATCCAGATAGGCGGGCACAAGCCGGCCACGATATACATAAATTCGCAGGAGAAGCTCGCGAAGGAGCTCGGGATAAGGTACAGGAAGATACGCCTGAGCAATTCAGTATCGCAAGACGAGCTGGTGCGGGTAATAAAGAAACTGAACAGGGACAAGGCGACGACCGCGATAATGCTCGGCCTGCCCGTCCCGAAGACGATAAACCTGAAGCAGGCGATATATTATATCGACCCGGCAAAGAACGTTGAGAGGGTCAACCCGACCGCGTCGGCAGTAATGGAGATGATAAGGTCCACCGGCATAAGCTTGTTCGGCAGGGAGGCGGTAGTGGTCGGCCACGGCGAACTCGTGGGAAAGCCCATCGCGATGTTCCTTCTCGACAAACTGGCTACCGTGACGGTATGCCACATAGGGACGGCGACGCGCGGAAGATTGAAAGAACATATCGCGAGGGCGGAGATACTCGTTGTCGCGGTAGGCAAGCCCGGCCTCATAAAGGGCGGCTGGATAAAGCGCGGAGCCCTGGTCGTGGATGTCGGGATAACGAAAGTCGGCGACAGGATAGCCGGGGACGTTGAATTCGAGCCCGCGAAGAAACGCGCGGGGTTCATAACGCCCGTCCCGGGCGGCGTCGGCCCGCTGACCGTGATAATGTCGATGTGCAACTGCATCGCGCTCTTCAAGGAGCAGGTGAAAAAATGATAATAACGAAACAAAAACCCGTCGAACATATATTGAAGTCGCTTGAAAGCTCGGGGAAGGTCTTTATCGTGGGCTGCACGCAATGCGCGACAGTATGCAAGACCGGCGGCGAGGAAGAGGTAAAGAAGATGAAGGAGTTCCTCGAGTCGAAAGGCAAGAAGGTGGCCGCCGCCGAGGTATGGGACACTCCCTGCAACCTGTTAGAGGTGAAGAAACGCCTGCGCGACAATAAAGACATCCTCGCGGGCTCCGACGCGCTGCTGTTGATGAGTTGCGGCGACGGGGCGCACACGGTCTTCGTCGGCACTGGCATGAACGTCATCCCGGCCAACGATACCCTTTTCCTCGGACAGTCCGAGAGGGCGGGGAAGTTTAACGAGGTATGCGCGCTCTGCGGTGACTGCACGCTATTCGTCACGGGCGGTTACTGCCCGAACGCGTTGTGCCCGAAAGGGCTCCAGAACGGCCCCTGCGGGGGCGCGAAGGACGGCAAATGCGAGGTAAGCCCCGAGATAGAGTGCGGATGGCTGCTG
>JAKLIT010000221.1 GCA_022709465.1 Candidatus Omnitrophota bacterium
CCCACCGTTCCAAGGTATACGTACCGCGAGGTGTCGCCCGGGAAGCTCTCCGTCATGTAGTCGGTATCGAGCCCGGCTATGAATACCCAGCCTTCGTCCTTCGCAATCGCCGAAAGCCGCTGCACCGCCGCGAGCATCCCGGCAGAGCCGCCCTCCTCATCAGGGACGAAGGCGAACACCAGGTTCGCCCCGAGATCGCATACATCCCGTGACGCCATCTGTGCGATGAGCATAAGTGCCGCTACGCCGGCTTTCATGTCGAATATGCCCCTGCCGAAGATATAGCCTCCTGATTTGATGTCCTCGATAGTGCCGGTCCCGAGCTTCATGCTAGAAAGAACTCCAGGAAGGCACTTCGGGTCTGTCGACCATCTTTCTGCCGCCGCATAGTCGGAGGTGCCCACCGTGTCCGTGTGCCCCAACAGCAATACTGCGTCCTTGGATGGCTTGCGCGCCCGTATCGTGGCTATTATGCAGGACCTGCCCTGCTTGTCGCCGGGCAGGCGATGCAGGATGAGTTCTTCCGGATGCTCTACGAAGTAGGGCATCCTCGCCAGCCAGTCATGAATCCATGCGGTTATCTCGGCTTCCCCCGCAGTCCCTACTACGCTCTTGATCCTGACGAGCTCCGTCGCTAGCTCTTCCATCCTGGCTCCGAAACCTTCCATTTGCGATACCTCCCGTTAGGAAGGATTATAAGCTAAAATGCCGCACCCGGCACGGCGGTCCGATGGGAATAGTTTCCACAGCAAAATTATATTGGATATTGACGAAGAATATTAGAATATCTTGGATACTGTATACTTTAAGGATTTAGATAGGTGAAGTGAAAAATTTAGATAATTCTTTTTGATATAATCTTGACTTTCAAATTATCACATGTATATAATGCTAACAATTTTATCGATGAGCCATGCAGGAAAACGGGCCCTGCAGGTAGTGTATTTCTTAGTTTCTCTTCCGTGTATATCGAATGCAAGAAGATCGGTCGCTGAAAACTTCTGAAAGAACAGGATAATGAAGGAGGACTGTTGCGCATGATAAGGAAAGCAGCGTTATTCGCGTTAATCATCAGCCTTATCCTCGTCATGGTCTCGTTCGCTGCGGAGGATGTCAGAATCGGCCTTGTGACACCCCTTACCGGAGATGTCGCAACGTTTGGCGAATCTACGAGGAACGCAGCGCAGATGTGGGTCGACGAGACCAATGCCAAAGGTGGCTTGCTCGGCGGCAAGGTGGTCCTGTTCGTAGAGGACGACCGTAACATACCCGCCGAGACCGCGAATGCGGTATCCAAGTTGATATCGCAGAACAAAGTCATTACTGTCGTAGGCTCGGTCGCCTCAAAGTGCACGCTAGCCGGCGCGCCCATAGCCCAGTCGAACAAAGTACCCATGATAACGCCTACTTCCACGAACGTAGCCGTGACCCAGGTAGGCGACTACATCTTCAGGGCATGCTTCATCGACCCGTTCCAGGGGACCGTCATGGCAAGGTACGCCTTCGACAACCTTAAGGCCAAGACGGCGGCGATGCTCTACGACATAGGAAACGACTATACCAAGGGGCTGGCCGAGAACTTCAAGAAGTCGTTCGAGGCGCTAGGTGGGAAGATAGTGGCATCCGAAACCTACGGCGTCGGAGAATCGGACTTCTCGGCCCAGCTGACCAACATCAGAGTCCAAAAGCCGGACGTGCTGTTCCTGCCCGACTACTATAACTCGGTTGGGCTCCAAGTAAGGCAGGCCAGGCAGCTGGGCATCACCGCCACGTTCTTGGGCGGCGATGGTTGGGACTCCTCCGAGCTGGTGCCGATCGCAGGCACCGCGATTGAAGGCGGCATGTTCAGCAACCACTACGCCCCGGGCAGCAGTGAG
>JAKLIT010000222.1 GCA_022709465.1 Candidatus Omnitrophota bacterium
AAATGGGTCCGCAGCGTACAGAACGACGACGGCGGATGGGGCGAGTCGCCGTTGACCTACGAAGACCCTTTCAAAAAGGGAAAGGGCCAGTCGTGCGCGTCGCAGACGGCGTGGGCGCTGCTTACGCTCTTTGCGTCTGGTGATTTTGAAGGAAATGCCGTGGAACGCGGCATAGAATACCTCGTCACGCACCAGGATGTGACGGGCAACTGGGAGGAGACGGATTTCACGGGGACCGGGTTCCCGAGAGTATGCTATCTCCGCTACGAGCTTTATTCCGCGGTCTTCCCGCTTATCGCTCTCTCGGAATATGCCGCAGCTCGCGGAAAATTAAAGGTATAACATAAAATGAGGTTCAAGCCGGGGCTTACCGCGAAGATCACGAAGCATATAGTATCTAACAAGATAAAGGGCAACCGGCGCTTTGCGCTGGTATTGATGCTCGAGCCGACGTTCATGTGCAACCTCGCGTGCGAGGGCTGCGGCAGGATCAGGGAGTACAAGGAAGGCCTGAACAGGATGATGAGCGTCGACGAATGCATGAAGGCAGTCGACGAGTGCGGCGCGCAGATCGTCTCTATCTGCGGGGGCGAGCCGCTCGTCTATCCGCATATAGAGGAACTGATAGACAGGCTGACGAAGAAAGGCAAGTACATATACCTTTGCACGAACGGCCTGTTGTTCAGGGACAAGATGCCGCGCCTGAAACCGAGCGGGAACCTCATGGTGAACTTCCATATAGACGGGCTCGAGAAGACCCACGACGCGATAACTGGCCTGAAGGGCGCCTATAATAAGGTCATAGAAGCGATAAAGGCCGCGAAAAAGAAGGGTTACTTCGTCTGCACGAACACGACGATATACAAGCAGACGGATATCAACGAATTGAGGCAGCTGTTCAAGACGCTTGACGACCTGAAAGTGGACGGTTTCCTGATATCTCCCGCTTACGGGTATGTGCATGTAGGGGACGCGTTCTTTTTCAAGAAGAAGGAGCTCGCGGAGTATTTCAGGAAACTCGAGCCCGAATTCAGGAAGTATAATTTCCTCGGCTCCCCTCTATACATAGAGTTCGTGCAGGGCAAGCGCGATATAGATTGCGCGCCGTGGTCGACGCCGACGCGCAACCCGTTCGGCTGGCGCTCGCCGTGCTACCAGCTTGCCGACAGGCATTTCGCGACGTATAAAGATATGATAGAGAAGACCGACTGGAAAAAATACGGCCCGAAGAGCAGTAATCCGCGCTGCGCGGAATGCGCGGTGCATTGCGGGTTCGAGCCCGCCAGCGTGCTCGAGGGCAAATCGTTCAGGGATATAATGAAGCTCATAGGGTGGCAGTTCACTTAGGGCAAGGGGCGCGCCATGAAAGCTAAGGAACTAAAGGAAGGCCTTGAAAATCTCGGGTATGACTTCTTTACCGGGGTCCCGTGCTCGCTACTCGGCGGAATAATCAGGGAACTCGGGGACGGTTATATCCCTTCGGTAAGGGAAGATACCGCGCTGGGCTTTGCTGCCGGAGCGTATCTCGGCGGGAAGAAACCCTGCGTGCTGATGCAGAATTCCGGCATCGGATATTCACTGAACGTCCTTACGAGCTTGAACCTCATATATGATATCCCTGTGCTCCTTATAATCAGCTTCCGCGGCTTCGGGGGCAAGGACGCGCCCGAGCATATAGTAATGGGCAGGCACTGCGTGGAGCTTATGGAGGCCGTAGGCATAAGTTCGAAGGTCTGCGGCGGGACCGATATCGGAGCCGCGCTGGCGGAAGCCGACGCGCTGGTAAAGGACGGCAAGCCCTGCGCCATATTTATTAAAGAGGGGGCCGTCTCATGATAATGCGCGACGCGA
>JAKLIT010000223.1 GCA_022709465.1 Candidatus Omnitrophota bacterium
TCATCGCGAGTATCCCCGGCCCGAAGGTCTGCCACCCGTATATCTATCCCGGGTTGTTCGGCATAAAGAATTTCAGGGAATTCCTCTGGGCGAACGGTTTTAAGATACTGAAGGTAAAGGGCTGGGGCCAGTCCCCGGCTTTTACGAAAGCGAAGAAGTGGCTCATGGAGAAGGAGACCCCGCTCGCGCGCAATACCGCCGACGTCCTGCATTACATAGGCAGGAAGAGGAACATGATAATGCGCAAACATTCCGGGACCCCGCTTAACTTCAGCCATTGCGTGAATTTCGTATGCCTCAACAGGAAGCAGGAGAAGACCCTCGCTGCCCGCGTCGCCGAAGATACTGACCCCTCGCCAATACGCTCAAAAATCCCTTCGTAATCTTCATCTTTATAGCCATAAATAATTATGGTATATGATTAAGCATGGAAGAATTGACCTTAAGGCAGGCGAGCATACTGGATTTCATAAGGGACAGGAAGCTCCCGCGCGAATTCTTTTACGCGGGAACGGCCCACCGGATAAGGGAGATAACGTTCCGCGGACGAGATAAACGGCAGGTTCGGCGAATGGACGGTCAATCCCGCGAGGGTAAGCGGCCTGCGGCCTACATGAGCGATACGGAGAGATTCCTCAGGACGGGGACGGCTTCCTTCACGACGGCCGGGTCGAACTGGCTTCCGGAGCATTTCTCGATCTCCTCGCAGGCGGTCTCCTTCGACATCGCCTTGCGGTATGTCCTTGTAGAGGTCATCGCGTCGAAGGCGTCCGCGATGGATATTATCTTTGTTCCTATCGGTATCTGGTCGCCCTTCAGGCCTACGGGGTAGCCCCTGCCGTCGAAGCGCTCGTGGTCGGAGCTCGCTATAAGCGCGACATCCTTGAAATCGGTTATCGTCTCGAGCAGGTCGCGAGTATACACCGCATGCAGTTTCACCGTATCGAACTCCTCCGGCGTCAGCTTGCCAGGCTTGTTGATGAGGCTCCTCGATATTCCGAGCTTGCCCACGTCGTGCAGCAACGCCGACCACTTGGTCTTCGTTATGTCGTCGTGGGAGAGGTTCATCGCGAGGGCTATCAGCATGGAATAGACCGACACCCTCTTGGAATGGCCTATCATCGAGGGATGCTTCGTGTCTATCAGCTGCGAAAAGACCTCGCAGGCGATGCCGACGGCATCGACGCTCGCGGGGATATCTATCTGCCCGGTCTCGGACCTTACCCTCTTGAAGACATCCGCGACCTTATCTTTCTCCATTATCTCGTCGAGGATCCTGTTCTTCTTCATGATATCTATCGCGGCGTCGACGAGCTCTCCCGAAGCGCGCTCGTTCTTCCAGGACATCATCGCCTTCTCTACGTCCGCGATGCCCCGGACCGACTCGTCCCTCAGCAGCAGGTCGAGCTGGTCGGCTATCTGTATGACCTGTGCGCCTAGCGGTATCTCGTTGCGCTGCCTGCCGAGCGGGTACCCCTTGCCGTTATACCATTCATGGTGGTTCAGTATCAGTTTCGCTATCGTGGACAGGTTCGGTATCTGGCTGGTCAGTTCGGCGCCGATTATGGTATGCGAGAGTATTATCGGGTTCTGGCGCGGGTCCTCGTGCGTGAAGAGGTAGTGCGTTATATGCTCGGGAAGCGCGAGGTATCCGATGTCATGCAAAAGGGAGGCGTAGAAGATGTCTTTTCTTTCGCCGGGGTCTATCGTCTTCGCGAACTCGGACGAGAAGATGCCGACGCGCCACGAGTGGTAGAGGTTGGTGCCCTCGCTCATCACGTCGAGCACGTAGGCAATAGCGGAGACAAGCTCATTTATCGTCCTGGTAGTGTTTA
>JAKLIT010000224.1 GCA_022709465.1 Candidatus Omnitrophota bacterium
CTCGCGCAGAAGCATGATACGTATCTCGGGCTCGCCGTCGTCGACCGCGAAAGGTGCATATCGTGGGCCGACGGGAAGCAGTGCATGGTATGCGAGGAGCACTGCCCGGTGCCGCAGAAGGCGATCAAGGCGGTCGAGGAGGCCGTCAACGGCAAAGTCATACGAAAGCCGGTTGTCGACGGCAACCTGTGTATAGGATGCGGCATCTGCCAGAATAAATGCCCGGCGGGACCCGTGAGGGCGATACGGGTCAAGCCATTCTGAAAGGAGAACGACAAATGTTCGGAAGGAGAGCGGCGCCGAAGGTAAAATCATCCGATACGATCTACGCCTACCTGAAGCGGGGGATAAAGGAAGGGGCCTCGGATATACACTGGGAGCCCTATTATGACGGGAGCAGGGAGAACGTAGTGATACGTTTCAGGGTCGACGGAATACTGAAGGATGCCGGCAAGATCTCAAGCGACGCCTTCTCGAGCACTATAATAAACGCGATAAAGATAATGTCCTCGATGGACCCGACGAAGAAGCGCACGAACCAGGACGGGCGTTTCAATTTCACGCAGGACGGCACCGGATACGACGTAAGGGTCGCGATAATGCCTACGATATCCGGCGAGAAGGTCGTCATGAGGATAACGAACAGGGGCACATACTGCAAGAACATCTCCGAGCTCGGGATGAGCGGCGAAGCCATGAAGAATTTCGAGCTGATGGTGCACAGGCCGGAAGGTTTCGTGCTGATAACAGGCCCGTCGGGCGCGGGCAAGACGACGACGCTTTATTCTATACTGCAGAACGTTTACAGGCGCGAGATAAACATCTGCACCATCGAGGACCCGGTAGAGCTTCAGTTCGCGGGCATAAACCAGATACAGGTCAACTACGAATACGGCATGACGTTCGTCTCGGGCCTGCGCGCGATAATGAGGCAGGACCCGAACATCGTCGCGGTGGGCGAGATAAGGGACCTCGAGACCGTCCGGATAGCGTTCCAGGCGTCGCTCGCGGGCTCGATGGTATTCTCGACTCTTCACGCGCGGGACGCGGTCAACACGGTGACGAGGCTCATGGATATGGGGGTCGAGCCTTTCTTCATAGCGACCGCGCTGACCGGCATAGTATCGCAGCGGCTCATCCGCCTAACGTGCCGCGACTGCGCCGGCCAGGGATGCAAACAATGCAACTTTACCGGGTTCAGGAAGAGGATAGGCGTCTTCGAGGTCCTGCGCATGAACGATCCTCTCAGGCAGCTTATATTAAAACGGCCGAATTTTGAGGAGCTGAAGGCCGCGGCGATAAGCCAGGGGATGGTGCCGTTCGCGTCGCTTATAGAGCCGATGATAAAACAGGGCCTGACCACCGCCGAAGAGGTCAACAGGGTCCTCGCGCTGGAGTAAGCCGCCTTGGCGCGCGGCACGCCTTATTTTGGGCTTGCTAATTTTGCCTTAAAATAGTATCATATCTATCACTTTGGGCCCATAGCTCAGTTGGTTAGAGCAGCTGACTCATAATCAGCGGGTCATAGGTTCAAGTCCTATTGGGCCCACCAAATTTCCGGGCGATTGGCTCAGTTGGTTAGAGCGCCACATTCACATTGTGGAGGTCAAAGGTTCGAATCCTTTATCGCCCACCATCTCACACCCCGGAGCGCCATATGCAAAAGATAAATGTCGAAGAACAGATAGGGCACCTGAAAAAACTCCAGGCCGTCGACGGAGATATTTTCCGGCTGCGCAGGGAGAGGGCGTCGAAACCCAAGCTTATCGAGGACCTCGAGGTGCGCCGCAACGACGAGCAGGCCGCTGTCAGGGGCATCGAGGAGAAGATC
>JAKLIT010000225.1 GCA_022709465.1 Candidatus Omnitrophota bacterium
CCGACGCGCAGGCGACCGTCCTTTCGCGCGAGATAAAGAAGAAGATAGAGGAAGGGATGGAATATCCCGGGCAGATAAAGATCACGGTCATACGCGAGACGCGCGCGATAGAATACGCGAAGTAAAAAGATGAACATACTGTTTATAGGGGACATAGTCGGGGAACCCGGCCGCGCAGCCGTGAAATCGATCCTTCCCGTGCTAAAAAAAAGGGAGAAGATTGATTTTACAGTGGCAAATTCCGAGAATGCGGCCGGAGGCGCCGGCATAACGCCCGATATAGCCGATGAACTTCTTGGCGCGGGGATAGACGTCCTGACGAACGGCGACCACATATGGGACAGGAAGGAGATAATCGACGGCTTCGACAGGGAGCCGAGGATACTCCGCCCGCTCAATTACGGAGAGGGCGCCCCGGGGAAAGGGTCGATAATACTCAATTCGGCGACCGGCGCGAGGGTCGGCGTCATAGGCCTGGTCGGAAGGGTCTTCATGCAGGCGGTCGAATGCCCGTTCAAGGCGGCTATGGCAGAGATAGAAAAAATCAGGAAAGAGACGCCGGTCATCGTCATCGATATGCATGCCGAAGCGACGTCGGAGAAGATAGCGCTGGCCTATTACCTCGACGGGATGGCCACCGCGATATGCGGCACGCATACGCACATACAGACCGCCGACGAGAGGATATTCAAGAAAGGCACCGCGTATATATCCGACGCCGGGATGACCGGACCGTTCGATTCGGTGCTCGGCAGGAAGCCCGAACAGATAATAAGGCGCTTCATCACGGGGCTTCCGACAAGGTTCGAGATGGCCGACTCGGACGTCCAGCTGCAGGGCGCGGTCATAACATGCGACGACAAGACCGGCAAGTCGTCCGCGATCAAGCGCATACAGGAGAAACTCCGATAGCCGATACCGGAAGGCTCATATATTCGGTCACCCAGATCACGAGGGAGATAAAGACCGTCCTCGACGGCGCTTTTCCGCAGGTATGGGTCGAAGGCGAGGTCTCTAATTTCAAGCTGCATTCATCGGGGCATATGTATTTCGCGCTGAAAGACGTGGAGTCGGTGATACAGTGCGCGTTCTTCAGGGGATCCAACCAGTCGGTCAAGTTCCAGATGAAGGATGGCATAAAGGTATTGTGCCTCGGCAGGGTCGGCTATTATAACAAGACAGGGCAGACCCAGCTCTATATAGACAGGGCCGAACCTAAAGGCGTGGGGGAGCTCCAGCTCGCTTTCGAGCAGCTGAAGGAAAAGCTCCAGAAAGAAGGGCTCTTTGACGAGGCGCATAAGGTCCCCGTGCCGATGTTGCCTTCGAGGATAGCCGTTGTCACTTCGCCGACGGGCGCCGTGATACGCGATATACTCCATATCCTGAGGCGCAGGTTCAACGATATAGAGATACTGATATACCCGGTCAAGGTGCAGGGCGACGGCGCTTCCGCGGAGATAGCCGGCGCTATCGGCGACCTGAACCGCATGAAAGATATAGACGTGATGATAATCGCCCGCGGCGGCGGAAGCCTCGAGGACCTCTGGGCTTTCAACGAAGAGGAGGTTGCCAGGGCGATATATGCCTCGAAGATACCCGTCATATCCGCGGTGGGGCACGAAGTGGATTATACGATAGCGGATTTTACGGCGGACCTCAGGGCGCCGACGCCGTCTGCGGCGGCTGAGCTCGTCATAGCGAGGAAAGAAGAGCTTGTCGAGAGGGTGGAAGGCCTGGTCAAGGGCCTCAGGACGTCGCTGGAGGGCGCGGTCTCGCTTTACGAGAGCAGGCTCGCGGACCTAACCGGCAG
>JAKLIT010000226.1 GCA_022709465.1 Candidatus Omnitrophota bacterium
ATATCGAATCGTCGGCGAACTGCCTGACGACATGGCAGAGCGCGTCGGTCTCGGCGATGTCCTTGAATATGTCGCCCTTGGTTATCGCGTCCTTCTCTATCTTCGGCAGCAGCTCGATATCTATGCGGGCCCGGACATGCTTCTTCGGCTTATACATAGCTACAAGCCTGTCGAAGCGCGGGTCCCTTATCTCGGCGATGCTCTTGATGTTCTTTCCCGAGGCGAGGTCCTTCTCTGTTATCTTGTGCTCCGTAAGCAGCTCGAAGAGCGTCTTCTTGCCGGATTGCGGTAATCCTATGATGCCTATCTTCATGTTTGTTCTCTCCAGGTTGGATTATACCCTAAACTGGCGTCGAGGACAACCAGGATAACTTCCTGTTGCCGCGTATCCATTCCTTGACTATCGCGTGCCCCATGAAACGAAGCAGCGCGTTCCTGAAATGCAGCCCCATCAGCAGCGAGAACGACCTCGACAGCGAATAGAACTTCATGTAGGCCCTCAGCACGCCGAGTTGGAGCTCTTTCGCGGAGAGCAGCTTCGGGCTGAAAACTATGTGCTGGCCGTCGTAGAGGTTCCAGTCCTTCGTGAATATGCGCTTCTCGGCCTCGAGGTCCGTGTATACCTTCGTGCCGGGGAACGGCGTGAGTATCATCATCTGGATAGTGTCTATCTTCTGCCTGACAGCGAACCTGAACGTCTCCCACACGGTCTTCATGTTATCGTCGTCGCCGCCGAGCACGAACATGCCGTGCACCTTTATCCTCCTCTTATGGAACGCGCGTATAGCATCTATTATCTGCGCTACGGTCTGTTTTTTGTCGTAGGCCTTCAGCGTCTTCTCGTTGACCGACTCGAGGCCGACACATACCGCCTTGCATCCCGCCCTGGACATGAGCTCCAGCATGCGGTCGTCCTTCGTGACGTCGCAGCGGACCTGGCAGGCCCAGTTCTTTATATCATGTTTGACCAGCAGGTCGAGCAGCTTGTATGTCCTCTTGGGCGCCGCGGCAAAATTGTCGTCGCAGAAAAATATCGACTTCCTCTGGTTCGATTCGAGCTCGCCCATCACGTTCTCGGCGCTCCTGAAACGGTACTTGCGGCCGAACATCTTCGTGACCGAGCAGAAGCTGCAGTCATGCGGGCAGCCGCGCGACGTCGAGACCGGTATTGCCAGCGTGCGGGACCTGTCGCCCTTGATGAGCGTGAAATCCGGATAGGGCAGCGCATCCAGGTCCTCAACCGGCCTGCCCCTGACTATCGGCTCGGTTATCCTTCCTTCGGCGATATCGACGATAACATCCTCGGCCTCTCCGATGACGACCTGCCTTGCGTGCTTTATGGCTTCCTCGGGCAGGAGGCTCGCGTGGACGCCGCCCATTATCACTTTCTCCTTCGGGAACCTGTCCGCGATCTCATATCCGCGCCTGGCGGTAGAGGTCAGTATAGATATACCTATAAGGTCCGCTTCGAGATTATCGTAGTCGGGCTTCAGGATGTCCTCGTTGTAGATCTCGACCTCATGCCCCCTCGCCTTAAGTATCGTTCCGAGATATATCGGGCCGAGCAAAGGCATGGATATCCTGCTGTATACGTTGGCTTCCGTCGAACGAGGTTCGATGAATACTATCTTCATAGTGCGCCTGCTTTCTTTTTATGCCGCATGCCCTAAAATAAAAAAGGGCCCGCGCACTTGTCGCGGGCCCGTGTTTTTTCGGGTCTTAGACCTTCGTTACGTTTTTGGCCTGTTCGCCCTTCTCACCCTTCTCGATGTCGAACTCTACTTCCTGGCCCTCTTCCAGAGTCTT
>JAKLIT010000227.1 GCA_022709465.1 Candidatus Omnitrophota bacterium
CGCCGCCTCCATCTTCTCCCATGTAAAATCTATCGGATGCGAATAATGCGCACCGAGGAAGAACACCTTAAGCACGTCTGCCGGGTAGCGCTCGAGGACGCCCTTGATCGAGACGTAATTGCCGAGCGATTTGGACATCTTTTCGCCGTTTATCGTGAGCAGGCCGTTATGTATCCAGTAATTCGCGAACGGTTTGCCCGTCGCGCATTCCGACTGGGCAATTTCGTTCTCGTGGTGCGGGAATATGAGGTCGCGCCCGCCGCCATGGATATCGAAATTCTCGCCGAGGTACTTCGTCGACATCGCGGAGCACTCTATATGCCAGCCCGGCCGGCCCTTGCCCCACGGCGAATCCCATTCGGGCTCGTTCTCCTTCGCGGATTTCCATAACGCAAAATCCAGAGGATCCCGCTTTTTTTCACTTTTATCGACCCGAGCCCCCTCCAGCATCTGGTCCTTGTCCTGATGTGAAAGTTTGCCGTAACCGGGGAACTTTCGCACGTCGAAATATACGTCGCCGCCCGACGCGTAGGCATAGCCCTTTTCGATGAGAGCGCTTATGATCCCTATTATGTCCTTTATATGCTCGGTCGCCTTCGGCTCAATATCGGCGCGAGCGATGCCGAGCGCTTCCATGTCGCCGTAAAAACTCTTCGTATAGCGTTCGGCAACCTCCCTCGAGGCGGTATTAAGGTCCCTGCCGAAGAGCGGGGATCTTTTGTCGGCGGACTCGTCACGCGCCTTATTGATTATCTTGTCGTCTACGTCTGTTATATTCCTGACGAATGTGACCTTATAACCGCGGTAGGAGAAGTACCTCCTTATGAAATCGAAGATGAACGCGCTGCGCGCGTGCCCGAGGTGGCATTCGTCGTAGACGGTCACGCCGCAGGCGTACATGCGGGCTTCGCCTTCTTTTATGGGCTTGAACCCTTCCGTCTTCCTGGTCAGGGTATTATATATGGAGATGGGCATGCTATTTTCGAAGGTCCTGGCGGTGCTTCTTAAGTTCTCCCTCAATATGGTTGATCTCGTCCTGCAGGTGGTCGAGCGACTGCGTCAGCGGGTCGGGCAGGTTCGAGTGGTCGAGCCGTATGCCGGGGATATCCTTACCTTCTTTCTTCACGACCCTTCCGGGCACGCCGACTACCGTAGAATCCGCCGGGACATCCTTGATCACGACCGCGTTCGCGCCTACCATTACGCCGTCGCCGACTTTTATGTTACCGAGCACTTTCGCGCCCGCGCCGACGACCACGTTATTACCGAGAGTCGGGTGGCGTTTCCCTTTTTCCTTGCCGGTCCCGCCGAGCGTCACCCCCTGGAAGAGCGTGACATTATCACCTATTACCGATGTTTCGCCTATCACTACGCCCATCCCGTGGTCGATGAAAAGGCCTTTGCCTATCGTCGCTCCCGGATGTATCTCGATGCCGGTGGCGAACCTGCCGAACTGCGAGAGCATCCTCGGCAGCATCGGCACCTTCGCGGAATAGAGCGCGTGCGCGAGGCGGTAATATATGATCGCGTGCAGGCCCGAATAAAGGAGTATCACCTCGAAACCGCTCTTCGCGGCCGGGTCGCGCTCGAATATCGCGTTTATCTCTCCCCTGAATACGAGGGAGATCACGAGCATCTTTACGAGCGCGATTATGGTAAGCGAGAGCGCTATTATTATGAATATCTGCATTTTATCCTGTCTCCTCGACGGAAGCTATCGCGTAAGCCGCTATCGCTTCGCCGCGGCCGATTGCGCCCACGCCTTCCTGCGTGGTC
>JAKLIT010000228.1 GCA_022709465.1 Candidatus Omnitrophota bacterium
GTGCTGTTTCTTGTTATAACTGCCGCATCTCGGGCATGCCGAAATCCCCGAATTCTTGCTGTCTATATAATACTGCGTGCAGATCGAACACTGCCATACGCTCCTCTCCGACAAGGAACGGTTGGGCAGGTTCTTTATCCTTTCGAACACAAACCAGTATACTAAGAAAGCGACGGCGGTGAACGTGATATACAATGCCACTGCCCATGAAAATTCTACGTTTATCATTTCGCTGCCGCCTTCTCGAGCTTCAGGTTAAGCCTTATCGTCCCGATTTGTTTTCCGCCGTCTGCGCCTGCTTTCACGGGAGCGAATTGCCAACCTTTGAGGTATCTCATCGCGACTATATCCACCGTAGGATGCCCGGAGGATGATATGCGTTCGACCGACTCGACCTTCCCTTCAGGCGACACACTGAACCTGAGCCCCACCTCAAACGAATCTCCGAGCCCCTGCAAGTCCACTCCGAGGCTTTCGTCCCAACGAAGGAATGACGGAAGCTCAGGCTTGTATACTACCTCCCTGAATCGCGCCGGGCCTTCTATATCCGACGGGGAGGTCTTGTACCTGACCATTACCTTGTCGAACGGCTGGCTCGGCATCGCCCTCTCTCCTGTAACGGACGAGGAGGGCGCCCAGGAATTCATCTCCCTCGACGGGTCGACCTTTGACGAAGGTGCCATCCTGTCGTTGGCGCCGGCCCTGTATCCGTCCTCTGACGGAAGTGCCGATGCCGTCAGTTTCCTGATGTTCGCGCCCTTTTCCCCCGCGGCGTATGATACCATCGGATTATCCTCGAGTATCGAGCCGACGAACGCGACCCTCGGGTACTGCCCGGGCGTCTCCGGCCCGCCGGGCCTGACCGATATCTTGAACGTCGTTAACAAAAGTATATGCCAAAGAACCGACGCGGCGGCCGCAACGGCAATAATGCCGCGCGCCGTTAGTTTGCCTGCGTCGTAGCTATATTTACCTGCTGTATCCCTGATCTCCTGCATATGTCCCAGACCTCTACGACGCGTTCAAGCGACGTGCCTTTGTCCGCCTTGATAAGTACGGAATCCTTCTTATCCATCGATCCGAGCCTTTTTGCGAGCTCGGAAAGCGTTACCGCGTCCTTACCGAAAAAGAGTACCTTCTCCCTCGTGACGGTTATCACGGAAGATTTGCCTTTTACTGTCTCGGATGTCACCGCTTTCGGGAGGTCGACGCCTATCACAGCCTGTGTCTGGACCGAATAGTTCCACGTAAGGATAAGAAATATCAAGAGCAGCAGTATGCAGTTCATCACAGGAGCCGGATCGAGGCGGCTGCCATCCATCAGCTTATAGCGCGATGGCCCGAACCTCATCTATTCTTCCTTCTTTTCAGAGAGTATGTTGACCAGGTCCGTGGCGCTGATTTCCATGTCCCGTATCATATAATTCGCTTTGCTGACGAAATAATTATACGCCGTAAGTGCGGGAATAGCAACTACTAAACCCGCTACCGTGGCTATAAGCGCCTGCCAGACCCCCGCGGACAGGTCCGACGGGGTCGATGGCAGCATCGCCGCCGACCTCTGCTGTATCTTCTGGAATATCTCAACCATTCCGAGTACCGTACCGAGCAGGCCGAGCACAGGGCTTACCTGGGCTACCGTTGCGAGTATGCCTATGTTCTTCTCTATCCTCGGTATCTCGTGAAGCGCGGCGTCCTGTATCGCCTCCTTGATCTCCGGCCTCTGTCTGTCGTATTTGAGGATCCCCGCC
>JAKLIT010000229.1 GCA_022709465.1 Candidatus Omnitrophota bacterium
GTCAACCTTCTCGTCGAGAAGACCTCTGGCGGCGCCAGCGGTGAGTTTTACTGGGACGACGCATCGATCGATATCGCTGCCGTTCCGGAACCGGCAAGCCTGCTTTTACTCGGCTCGGGTTTAGTTGGTTTGTTTGGTGTATCAAGAAGGAAGAAGTAACAGCATAAAAGTTTGCAGGATTGGCTCCGCAAAAGTCTCATCCCCCAAAAATAAGATAGATGCGGGGCCAATCTTGTGAACAAGGGGCTATCCGGGACCCCGGCGGGCGCAATATTATTGCGCTCATGGGCAAAAAGTCATATAATAAACAAAAATATCCCGGAGGCCACAGGTCTATGGAACAGCATCTCAGGTCAGCGAGCGCCGCATTATCCCGCCTTTTCATCATTGCCGCATTCGCGGTAAATTTCGCGCAGGCATACGCTTTGCAGGTGACCGCATCTTCAAGCGAAAGCAACCTTTACGGGCCCGCTAACGCGATGGACGGCAATTACCAGAGCAGGTGGAGCAGTGTTTTTGAAGACCCGCAATGGCTTATTGTGGACCTCGGCGAACAGAAGGATGTCGCCGGTATTTCAATAAGGTGGGAGGCTGCCTTCGGGAAATCCTACGAGGTGCAGTTGTCCGACGACAGGTCCGACTGGAAGACGGTCTTCGAGACCTCCGATAGCGACGGCGGCACGGACGAGATATATTTCAGGAAGGCCCCGGCAAGATATATAAGGATATTCATGAAGGAGCGCGGCACTTTCTGGGGCTATTCGATACTCGAATTATCCGTGAAGGGCGCTGATGAAGAGCCGGCAGTCACCGGTTCCTCGACCCAGCAAGGCAGCGATCCGCTTAACGCTTTCGACGGGGACCGTTCGACCGAATGGCTCAACGATTCATGCTCGGATGCGTGGATAGAGGTTGACCTGAGGAAGCCGAAGGATATAGGCGGAATACAGCTGAATTGGGGGCTGAATTACGCAAGGTCGTACGATATACTTACGTCAGCCGACGGGAATTCCTGGAAGAAGGTTTATTCAACCGAAAAGGGCAACGGCAGCAAGGATCTTATATATCTCGACACCGCGAAGGCCAGGTACATCAAAATATCATGCAGGGAGAGCAATACGGGCTGCGGTTATTCGATAAAGGAGATCGCCCTTAAAGGGCCGGACGAGTCCGCCACACCGCAGAGGCATTATGAGCTGTTGGCGGAGGAATCGCCCTCGGGCTATTACCCGAAATGGCTCTCAAAACAGCAGGCATACTGGACGGTCGCGGGCATAGACGGCGATGACAAGGAGAGCCTCTTGTGCGAGGACGGCACAATTGAACCCTTCTGGCAGAGTTTCTCGCTGATGCCTTATCTTTATACCGGCTCCGGGGACCTTATCACGTCTTGTAACTCCAAGGTCACCCAGTCGATGGAGAAGGGATACCTGCCCTTGCCGTCGGTCACGTGGGAGAAGGACGGGATAGTATTCACGCAGCGCCTCTTCGCTTCGGGTGAACGCGGAAAATCCGCATCGTACGCGTGGTATACGATAGAGAACACCGCGAAAGAGGAAGTTAACGGGAAATTTTTCCTTACGGTGAGGCCCTTCCAGGTGAACCCTCCGTGGCAATACGGGGGGCTCTCGGAGATAAGGAGCCTCTCTTGCGAGGACGCGGATATGCCCGCCGTCAAGGT
>JAKLIT010000023.1 GCA_022709465.1 Candidatus Omnitrophota bacterium
ACCTGCCCGAGCTCGACATCACGATATTCCGCGACAGGGCCTCCACCCTCGGTATCACCGCACATGATATTGAATACGCGCTCATGCTTGCCTACGCAGGCGGCAAAGTAACCGAATACAAAACTGACGTAGACCAGTATTATGTGGTGGTAGAACTTACGAAGAATTTCCAGAAGAGGCCGGAAGACCTCTCCCAGATATACATCAGGTCCTCTGCGACAGGCAAGCTGGTACCGCTCAGCTCGGTAGCCGAGATCAAGATCGGTGTGGGCCCGCAGAATGTGCCCCATCTGAACCAACTGAACTCCGCTACCCTTTCGTTCAACCTGACGCCGGAAACCCCTCTCGGAGACGCCACGAAGAACCTCGAGGACGCCGCAAGGAAGACATTGCCCGATAGCGTTACCGGGGCATTACAGGGAGAGGCCGAACAGTTCAAGGAGTCCATTGCGAGCCTCGGCATACTTATATTTGTCGCGATATTCATCAAATACGTCATCCTCGGCATCCTTTACGAGAGCTACGTCCATCCGTTCACGATACTTACTACCCTGCCGGTCGCCACGTTCGGCGGGTTCGCCACACTGTTTATTTTCCGTTCGGAGCTCTCGCTCTACGCGTATGTCGGCATCTTCATGCTGCTCGGTATCGTGGCCAAGAACGGTATCATGATGGTCGATTTCGCCAATGAAAATCTCGTTAAAAAAGGCATGAATAACTTCGACGCTATCTATAACGCCTGCCTCGTGAGGTTCCGCCCTATCCTAATGACGGGCCTCGCTGCCATCATGGGCGCTTTGCCAATAGCGCTCGGATACGGCGCTGACGGCGCCTCGAGGAAACCGCTCGGGCTCATAGTCGTCGGCGGCCTCATATTCTCACAGGTAGTCACGCTCTTCGTTACCCCGGGCATATTCCTATATATGCAGAAGTTCCAGGAGAGGTTCCTCGACAAGTTTGAGTTAACAAGATCGGATGCGGCGAGGAAGGCGATAGAAAGCAAGGAATAGCACTGGCTCCTAAACGCGCAAGTTCTGTCCCTTGCTTAAACGCTCGTATTTTTGATGCTTCGCATAAAAAATACTTCGCAAGCTGCGGGATATAAAAAACCCTCCTGCATTTAACTGCAGGAGGGTTTTTTCTTATGGTTGCCCCGCTTGGACTCGAACCAAGACAGCAAGATCCAGAATCTTGTGGGCTACCATTACCCAACGGGGCAGAAAATTACAGACAGACGGTAATTATACTTGAGGCGCCTTCAAATGTAAAGGGGTTTGCTCCCGGAAAAAACCCTTTATTTCTTGGGCAGGAACTTTATGCTCTTAAGCACACGGTCAAACACTTTATCAAGGCTCGCATAAATATCTTCCTGGCAAAACATCTTGATAAAATAAAATCTATCGCCCTTTTCGAGGATCACCGCGCGCTCCTTTACCCCTATAAATTTACCCTCAACAGGAAGGGGCATATCCGGGAGCATATAATAATATGCCGTGTCGATAGCGTTTTCGCCGGTGACCTTCGTCTCTTTCTTCGCCATCAGGCGGAAATCTTTCATCTTCCCGAACTTAGCGAGTTGGTCTTCGGCGGCGGCGGAAAGCCTTCTTATAGTCTCAGGCATATCGGACTTTTTCACCGCAGAGACCGATATGATACTAAAGAGCTTGCGCCCCGCAGTATCCTTGGGCTCAATGAAGATGACTTTGTAGTACTTCTCCCTGCTTCCCCTGTCCTCGGAATGGCTCCACCCTTTCGGATAGAGCATCGAGACGCCGATCTCCGGGTCCTTGGTCTCATACCTTTCAAGCTTTATTCCCTGGGAACATCCGAAAATACTCATCATGAGGACCGCTCCAGTTAACAGTGCAATATTCCTCGTCATTTTATCGTCCTTTTCCGTTCTGTCCGAACCTAATAATCAGGGAGATCTGAATATGCCGGCATTGCCTTCAGTATGGTCTTAAAATTATCCTCTCCCGTTGCAAATGCCGCCGAATAAGCGTCCAGATTCCCGTTACTCGAATCCTTCACCACATCCCATAGTTCGACCATCGCATGATTAGCATTATACTCTTGGTCGATGGAATTGCCGGGATACTGGGTAATATGTATATCGTCGTCCGTTATCGGACGCAGCTCGCCCGTAACTGGGTCGACTATCATTGGATGTGCCGCCTTAGTGGCGTCTATCCATTCCTGCGGGTTATAGTCGTAATCGGCATGCGTCGCTTCGTGGGCAATGATCGCCGCAAGCGCGGCTTCGGTATAGGTTGCTGTCGCATTCTGGTTCACAAAAATCGTATTGCCCGTTACAAATACCTGATTGCCGTTGCTGTCATACTCAATATGATCGTCTATGCCCCACCAAAACGCTATGTAGCTCTCTGGGGCGCCGTAATCCGCGTTGTCCACATATACCAAGCGGATATCGTTATCATTTATAAGGTCGAGGCGGTCTGCTGCCAGAGGCGCCTGGTTCAAGTAATCCAGCACGGAAGACGGTAAAGCTGTCTGCGTCGGATGCCTGACGCTGTCGTCATCACCGCCTCCGGTCGGGTTGCTGTCGCCGCTATCCCCGCTGTCACCTCCGGGGCTACCGCCGCCCGGACTGCCGCTGCTGGGGCCTCCGCTTCCGGGGCTGCTGCTTCCGGGGGGAGCGCTGTCGCCTGTATCGGGCCCTCCGATGTCATCCCCTCCAAGGTCTTCAGGGGACTGGTTCACGCTGTCGGGGGATATGGGGCCTGTATTATTCCTCGCGACGACTATATCATCGCCGGCCAGGTCCCCTGACTCTATGTCATCGCGTATCCTCTCGGCGAGCACGATGAAATTATCGTTCGTTACGCCGACTACCTTATAGTTAAACCACCTCGGCTCGATATCCATGCCAAGGCGTTCGTTCACTTCCTGGGTATTGGCCGCGGCGATATACTCACCCGTCTCGAGCTTGGCTATCTCCTCGGTCTTCGCGATATTAGCGACGGTCGCCACCGCTTCAACATACTTCGACTTATTTATAGCGTTCTTGTAGAACGCAAAAATAAGCCCGAAGAAGACGGCTATGACCGTGATCGCGAGCAGTATTTCTATAAGAGTGAACGCTCTTCTCTTTATCATATTATAATTTTACCATAACGGGCCGATATTTCAACCTGTTAATTGCCCGGCTGCAGGGCATCCAGGGCCGCCTTGGCGTCCGGATTCATCGGGTCTACAGCCAGGATCTTCTTCCAGCAGGCCTTCGCCTCCGCCTTGTCGCCCCTGCTCGAATGCGCGACGCCGAGGTTATATAGCGCCTCCGTGTTATCCGGCTCCTTCTCCACTACCTTATTGTATTCGCTTATTGCCCCCGGGTAATCCTTCTTCATCAGGAGCAGCCCGGCCAGGTTAAAATGCGCTTCGGTCATTCCGGGATCTTTTTCGAGAGCTTTATTGAACATCTCGATCGCCTTTTCGTTCTCCTTGTCTGTCGCATATATAGCCCCGAGGTTGTTCAATATCTTCGCGTCTATCGTCCCCTTCTCGAGAACGTAATTGTAATCCTCTTTCGTCCTCGAGAGGTTGCCCGCCTTATGGTTCAACACGGCCCGCAGGTAATGTATCTCGGAACTCTTCGAGAACGTCTGGAGCAGCGTATCGCAGAACGCCGCCGCTTCGGCATATTTGCCTTCCTTGACGTTGTCCTTTATCGCGTTACAGAGCCCCTCATAATCGTATTTCGAAATGGAGCCGTCATCGTTAAGTATCCTGTCGATGCGGTCCCTTTTTACTTGCGCCTCGCCGTCGGTGCGGGCGAGCACGAGGGTGTCCTTGTTGCGGGAGACCACCCTTTCGTCCACGGCCCTTCCGTCGGTATAATATATCTTCTCCGCGGCGCAGTCGGCGACGGGGAGCAACAAATACGCGAATAATACGGCGACAGCCAACGAATGTTTTTTCATGGTTTTGCCTTCTCCGCAGCGGATTTCAGCCTCATCATGGACCTCTCTCTGCCCACCAGCGCTACCGTATCGAACAGGCTCGCGCCCACCTTACGCCCCGTTATCGCCACCCTTATCGGGTGTATCAGGTCCGCCGCTTTAAGCCCGGACTCCGCCGCCAATTTCCTGACGCAATCTTCGAGGGCAGGGGCGCTGAAGTCGCTTAGTTTAGAGAACCTGTCTATGACGTCTTCAAGTTTCTTCTTCGCGCCTTCTTTGCCGAGTACGGAGGAGACAGCCTCCTCATCGCACTCCAGGCCTTCCGAGAAGAACGGCGCTACCGAATCCAAGAGCTCGCGGACCGTCTTCGCGCGCGGGTGGAAAAGCTTCACGGCCTCGGCGAGCCGCGCGCCGTCAAAACCGTCCTTCAGGACGCCCTTCGCCTTCAGCTCCGGCACTATCGCGGCGGCCAGTTCCTCGGGTTTCCGCGCCCTTATATATTCGCCGTTCATCCACGTCAATTTGTTTATATCGAAGACCGCGCCGGTCTTGCCGACTTTTTCGAGCGTGAACTCCTTTATTATCTCCTCTATCGGCAGGACCTCCCTGTCTCCCGACGGGGCCCAACCGAGGAGCGATATGTAATTGACGAGCGCGTCCGGCAGGAAACCCATCTGCCTGTATTCGGATATCGAAGTCGCGCCGTGGCGTTTCGACATGCGCGAACGGTCGGTCCCGAGGATCATCGGGATATGCGCGAATTTCGGCGGTTCTATCCCGAGCGCCCTGTAGACGGCAAGCTGCTTCGGGGTATTCGATATGTGGTCGTCGCCCCTTATCACGTGCGTTATCTTCATGTCATCATCGTCTATCACGCACGCGAAGTTGTATGTCGGGAACCCGTCGGATTTCATCAGCACGAGGTCTTTCTGGAGGTTCATGTCGAATGTCACCTTTCCGTGCACGATGTCTTCCATTACGATGATATCCTTAGGCATCGTCAGGATTATCGCCTTCTCCCCTCCGAGCGCGCCTTCGGCCTCGTACGCCTTCCCGTCCTTAAGCAGCTTCTGCGCGTAGCCGCGGTAGGCGTCGAGCCTCTTGGTCTGGTAATACGGCCCTTCGTCCCAGTCCATCCCGAGCCATTTCATCGAGCTGATTATCTCCTGAAGGAACTCGTCCTTCGAACGCTCCCTGTCGGTGTCCTCGACCCGGAATACGAAGGTCCCCTTCTCGTGCCTCGCGAAAAGCCAGTTGAAGAGGGCCGTCCGCGCGCTTCCTATATGAAGAAACCCCGTCGGGGACGGGGCAAACCTTACTTTTACCATCTTATTGCCTCGCCACGAGCCTGGCGCCTTCCTTAAGCGCCTGCTCGTTCATCGGTATAAGGTCCTGTTTGTCCGGAGGTATGACCTCCTTCAACGCGTCGACAAGGGCCCTCATAGAAACTATCTTAAGTTTAGCGTTCAATGCTCCGAGGGCTATCATATTGGCGACCCGCGTATTTCCCATCTCGGTCGCCATCTTCGTTACAGGTATCCTCATCACGTCTATATCGCCCCTTGCCGGTTGCCTGTCTATCAGCGTCTCGTTCATTATCAATGTCCCTGACGGGGTCAGCGACTCCTCGTACCTGTCCATTGAAGGCCTGTTCATCACGACGCAGGCGGTCGGGCTAGTGATTACGGGCGAGGGGACCATCTCATCCGATATGACGACCATCGAATGGGCCGTCCCGCCGCGCACTTCGGCGCCGTATGACGGCATCCATGTGACCTTGAGGCCCTCCTTCATCGCGGCCCAGGCCAGCACCTTGCCCATCACCATTATCCCCTGTCCTCCGAAACCGGCGAAGATTATCTCTTCTTTCATTTATATGTCCTTTATGACCCCGAGCGGGAAATATTTTGTCAGCTCGTCCTCGATGCGCCTGCAGGCATCCTTCGGCGAAAGCCCCCAGTAGGTCGGGCACATCGACAGTATCTCCACGAGCGAGAATCCCTTACCCTCCATCTGGTTCTTCAGGGCCTTCTTTATCGCGGCTTTCGTTTTCAGCACGTTCGCCGGGTTATCCACCGATACCCTCTCGATATATTTGGCGCCGGGCAGCTGCGATAACAGCTCCGACATCTTCATCGGGTACCCGTCCCTGGTTATGTCGCGCCCGAGCACGGAAGTCGATGTCTTCTGGCCGATCAGAGTCGTGGGCGCCATCTGCCCGTTCGTCATTCCGTATACGCCGTTATTTATGAAAAAGACCGTTATGTTCTCGCCGCGATTGGCCGTGTGTATTATCTCGGCCGTGCCTATCGCCGCGAGGTCGCCGTCCCCCTGGTAGCTGAAGACGACCTTGTCGGGATGAACGCGTTTTATGCCGGTCGCCACGCAAGGCGTCCTGCCGTGCGGGGCCTCGGAGCAGTCGAAATCCCAGTAATCATAAGCGATGACCGCGCAGCCCACCGGGCATACCGCTATGACATCCTCGCGGATGCCGAGTTCGTCGATGACCTCGCAGATCAGCCTGTGCGCTATGCTGTGTCCGCATCCCGAGCAGTAATGTGTCGGCACGTCCCTGAGCGACGCCGGGCGTTCGAATACTTTCTTCATGCGTATACCCTCTTCTTCGATCTCGGCTTAAGTATATCCCTTATCGCTTCAACGATCGCCTCTTCGGTCGGCACGCCGCCGCCCGCCCTGCCGTAGAAATGTATGGGGCGCTGCCCCAATATCGAAAGCTTCACGTCGTCGACCATCTGCCCCGCGCTCATCTCTACCACGAGGAACGCCTTGGATTTCTTCGCGAGCTTCTGCAGCTGCGCCTCGGGGAACGGCCACAATGTTACGGGCCTGAACATGCCGACATGCAGGTGCTCATGGCGCGCTTTCGATATCGCCGAACGGACTATCCTGCTCGTAGTCCCGTACGCGACAACGACGAGGTCCGAATCCTCCGTATATAACGACTCGAACCTGGGTTCTTTTAATTTTATCTTGCTGTATTTCATCTGCATGATCCTGTTGAGCTCTTCGAGCTCTCCTTCCCCGAGGAAGAGTGACCGGATCACGTTGGGCCTGCGCCCCCTGCATCCTGTAAGGGCCCACGGCTTATGCGTGCTTACCGCGCCCTTGCCGTGGAAGTGCCGCCTTACGACCTCTACGGGCTCCATCATCTGCCCGAGAATGCCGTCACCGAGTATCATCACCGGGTTCCTGTACTCATCCGCCAGGTCGAACGCGAGCTGCGTGAGGTTCCAGGCCTCTTCTACCGTCGACGGGGCCAGCACTATCGTCCTGTAATCCCCGTGGCCGCCGCCCCTCGTCGCCTGGAAATAGTCCGCCTGCGACGGAGCTATGTTCCCGAGGCCGGGCCCGCCGCGCATCATATTCACTATTACCGCCGGCAGCTGGCATGCCGCCATGTAGGAGATCCCTTCCTGTTTCAAACTTATCCCCGGGCTCGAGCTCGATGTCATCGCGCGCGCGCCGGCGGCGGAGGCACCAAGCACGAGGTTTATGGCCGCGAGCTCCGACTCCGCCTGTATGAAAGTCCCTCCCGCCTCCTGCATGCGGAACGACATATAATGCGTCAGTTCGTTCTGCGGCGTAATCGGGTAACCCGCATAGAACGTGCATCCCGCGTGGACGGCAGCCTCTCCTATGACTTCATTACCGCACATCATTATCTTGGACATTATCTTATTTGTATACCTCTATGCAGACATCGGGGCACATTATCGCGCACATCTTGCATCCTTTGCATTTCTGTTCATCCGCGCCTATAAATTTTGCGGGGTGGACGCCCCTGACATTAAGCGACTCTTCCATTATTATAAGCTTCTCGGGGCAGTTTATCGCGCAGAGTCCGCATCCCTTGCACGCATCCCTTTCTATCGTTATCTTGCCCATCATACCCTGACCGCCTTCCCTTTGGAGAACATCTTCTTTATCTCCGAGGCTATTCCCTGGGCATCGAGCCCGTACGCCTTGAACAGGTCCTCTTTCCTGCCGTGTTCGACGAATTTCGCGGGGAATCCGAGCCGCTTGACCGATATGTCGCTCATTTTCTCCCTTTCGAAGAATTCAAGCACGGCGCTTCCGAAACCGCCTTCAAGTACGCCCTCTTCGATCGTCACAAACTTCTTAGTCCTTGCCGCGAGGCTTCTTAACAGATCCTCGTCGAAGGGCTTAATGAACCTGACATTCACCAGTGAGGTCTTTATGCCTTCGCTGAAAAGCAACCCTGCCGCGGCGCACGCCGGCCATACCATCGAACCCACGGCGAGTATCGCGAGCTCGCCTTCCTTCGACATCACCTCCGCCTTCCCGCGAACTATTGGAGTGTCCGTCTCGAGGACGGGAGGCGCGACGATCTTCCCGCGCGGGTACCTGAGGGCGACCGGCCCCTCGCAACGGTTGACCGCGTATTCGAGCATGCCTTTAAGTTCCGCCTGGTCCTTCGGCGCCAATAACGTCATGTTGGGCATATGGCGCATGAATGCTATATCGAATATCCCGTGGTGCGTCGCTCCGTCCTCGCCGACTATCCCGGCCCGGTCGAGGCAAAAGACGACATGGAGGTTCTGGAGGCACGCGTCATGTATTATCTGGTCGTATGAGCGCTGCATGAATGTCGAATATATCGCGACGACCGGCACGACGCCGCCCTTGGCGAGGCCCGCGGCGAAAGTCACCGCGTGCTGCTCGGCCATCCCGACGTTGAAGAAACGGCCAGGGTATTCTTTCTGGAACGCGTCGAGGCCCGTCCCTTCCGGCATAGCCGCGGTCACGGCGGCTACCTTCGGATTATTCCCGGCGATCTCGACTAGCGATTCGGAAAAAGTTTCGGTGAACGACTTGGCGGAACTCGCCCCAGGCGCTTTCAGCTCCCCGGTCTCTATATCGAACGGGGCAGTGCCGTGGAATTTTTCGGGGTGTTTTTCCGCGTGGTGATAGCCCTTGCCTTTCTTTGTCAGGGCATGTATCAGTATCGGCCCTTCGAGGCGCAGGGCGCCGTCTATAGTCTTGATCATCCCCTCGAGGTTATTGCCGTCTATCGGGCCTATGTACCTGAGCCCGAGCTCCTCGAAAAGCATCCCGGGAATGAGCATGCCTTTCATGCTCTCCTCGAGCTTCTTCGCGGCCCTGTAAACGCTGAACCCGTACCACGGGACCCTCTTTATCAGGCCTTCCATATCCTTATGTATCTTGTTGTAGGTCGGATTTACCAGTATCTTGTTGAGATATTTTGAGAATGCCCCGACCGAAGGGGCTATCGACATTTCGTTGTCGTTGAGGATTATCAGGATGTTCGTTTTGCTGTGCCCGGCGTCGTTGAGGGCCTCAAGGGCCATGCCGCCTCCGAGCGAACCGTCGCCTATGACCGCGACGACCTTATACGACTCGCCGGTTATGTCCCTCGCCTTGGCGAGGCCGAGGGCGGCTGATATTGACGTCGAGCCGTGCCCGACCGTGAAAGTGTCGTATTCGCTCTCGAACGCGTTCGGAAAACCGCTCAAGCCCCCGAACTGCCGGATCGTCTTGAACCTCTCCCGGCGGCCGGTCAGGACCTTATGCGCGTATGCCTGGTGCCCGACGTCCCAGACTATCTTGTCATACGGCGTATTGAGGCAATAATGCAGCGCGACCGCGATCTCGACGGCACCTAAGCTCGGCGCGAGGTGCCCGCCGGTCTTCGAGACCGTATCGACGATAAATTCGCGCATCTCCCTCGAAAGGAGCTCGCGCTCCTCCCTGGACAATATCCTGAGGTCCTGCGGAGAATTGATGGAATTCAGTATTTTATACATATTATTTTTTGCGGTTTAAGATAAAATCGGCCAGGTCCCCCAGCGGTTTTGCCCTGCGGCCGAATATCTCGAGCTCCCTGTGGGCCTTTTTGATGAGCCTCGCGGCCTCTCTCCTGGCTCCGTCGACGCCTAAGGCCAGCGCGAAACCCTCTTTATCCAATATATCATCTATGACCTGAAACGTAAAGCCGATATATTCCCCGTACCTCGTCATCGCTTCCGTCTGCTTCCTCGTGGCGCGCGCCGCTATGGCCCCTATCCTGCAGGAACCCGCTATGAGAGAGCCCGTCTTGCGCGCGTTTATATAGGTAAGCGTCGGAAGGTCGGGGTCCACCTGGTTCTTTATGTCCACGACCTGCCCTCCTATCATCCCGTAGGTCCCGGAGGCCTCCGCAGCGGCTTTTATTATCTCGTTGTTGACCCTTGCGTCCCTGCCTTTGGCGATAAGGCCGAAGGCGAACGTAAGTAGCGCGTCCCCCGCAAGTACGGCGACGCCCTCCCCAAACTTCTTATGGCAGGTAGGTTTTCCCCTCCTGTAATCATCATCGTCCATGGAAGGGAGGTCGTCATGCACCAGCGAATATGTATGCACGAGCTCTATCGCGCAAGCGGCCGGCATCGCGTCCCTGATGTTGCCGGCGCAGGCCTCGCACGAAGCGAGCACGAGCGCGGGCCTTACCCTCTTGCCGCCCGAAAAGACGCAATACCTCATGGCCTTGTGTATCTCTTTCGGGTATTCGTTCTCCTGCGGAAGGTACGCGTCGAGCGCCGCGTCGACTATCTTCTGCCGGGACTTAAGGTATTCGGCGGTCTTCATCAGCCCTCCAGGTCCTTCTCGTTGAACGGCTTGGCTTCGAGCTTTCCGGCGCCGCTCTTTACGAGGACTTCGACCTTCCTGCGCGCGGAATCGAGCTTCTTCGAGCAGAACTGCGCCAGCTTGACGCCCTCCTCATATCTCTTCAGCGAATCATCGAGGGACAGATCGCCCGACTCAAGCTCCTCTACGACCTTCTCCAGTTTTTTCAGGGCATCTTCAAATTTCATCTCGGCAGTCATCTCGATCCCTCCTTGATAATATCCTTTATCTCGCTCACCAGTTTCCCGCCTGAGAGCTTCGTCTCTATTATATCACCGCGCTTAAGCCTTTTGACATCCCTTAGAACGGCGCCATCTTTCGCGGAAAGAGTTATGCTGTACCCTCTCTTCAGTATAGCGAGCGGGGATAGCGCGTCCATCTTGCCTATAAGGGCGTCCAGGGCCCGCGTCTTTATCTCGATGATGTGCGAGAAATGGCTGTCGCGCGCCCTCTCGAGGTCATCGAGCTCCTGCTCGTAACGCTCCACCGTCTCAAGCGGGTATTTGAAAACCGGGCTGCCGGTAAGGCCGGCGAGCCTGCTCTCGTAAAGCGATACCGCGCCTTCCAGCGATGCCCGAAGGCCCTTGACCAGGCCTTCCACCCTCTCGGCGAGCTCTTCTTTCCTCGCTATGACGAGTTCGGCCGCCGCCGATGGCGTAGGCGCCCTGAGGTCCGCCGTAAAATCCGCTATCGTATAATCCACCTCGTGGCCTACCGCGGATATGACGGGTATCTTAGAAGCGTATATCGCCCTGGCCACCTCTTCCTCATTGAAAGCCCAAAGGTCCTCGAGGCTGCCGCCTCCGCGGGCGATTATCATCACGTCTATATCTTTCATGCGGTTCAGGTCGCCTATAGCGCCGGCTATCTCCGCGGACGCGCCGTCACCCTGAACCCTGACCGGATAGATCAGTATCTCTATGTCATTGAACCTGCGCCTAAGGATATGCAGTATGTCGCGTATCACCGCGCCCGTCGGTGAAGTGACAACGGCTATCCGTGAAGGCAGCATCGGCACAGGCACTTTATGCGCCTCGTCGAAGAGCCCTTCCTTCTGGAGCTTCTCCTTCAGCTGCTCAAAGGCGAGCTGGAGCTCCCCCACGCCTTTTGGCTCGGCCCTGTCTATATAGAGCTGGGTCTGCCCGGTCTTGTTGTAATAGCCGACCCTGCCGAGGCAAAGGACCTTTATGCCGTCCTTCATCTGGAACTTGACCGACTGGTTAGACCCCCTGAAGAACGCGCATTGTATGACCGACTCCGCGTCTTTCAGCGCGAAATACATATGCCCGGATGAATGCAGCTTGAAGTTCGAGACCTCGCCTTCGACCCATACCTGCGGGAAAGCCCCGTCGAGGACGGCCTTTATCTCCCTGGTTACCTGGGTAACGGAATATATCAGGCGGCCTGCATCAGCTATCGGAGTTTCTCCTGTATGCGCTTTATCGCGGTTGCCTTACCCGTCTTGTCGTCGCATGTAATGACCGCGCCCTGCAGCTGGACATCCGAGTCGGCCATCTCGAACCTTGTCGGAAGCCCAGTGATGAAGCGCCTTATTATCTGTTCGGGCTTCCTGCCCAGCACCGAATCGAACGGCCCGGTCATCCCGACGTCGGATATATACGCGGTGCCTTTCTTGAATACCCTCTCGTCGGCGGTCTGTATGTGCGTATGCGTGCCGCATATCGCGGTGGCCATCCCGTCCAGGTAATAGGCCAGCGCTATCTTTTCCGACGTCGCTTCGGCATGCATATCAATGACGATCACCGGCGTCTCTTTCCTTATTTTTTCTATCTCTGCCATAGCCGCCTTGAACGGGCATTCGACCGCCTGCATGAAGACCCTGCCGACGAGTCCGATGACGCCCACCCTCGCGCCGGTCGCGGAATTAAGGATTATCGACCCTTTCCCCGGGGCGCTCTCGCCGTAGTTGAGCGGACGGAGTATCCTCGGCTCCCTGTCGAAGCCGTCGATTATCTCCTTCCTGTCCCAGATATGGTCGCCGTTCGTCAGGACGTCTATGCCCGCGCCGAGTAGTTCATCGGCTATGTCAGGGGTTATGCCGGCGCCTCCGGCCGCGTTCTCGGAATTAGCTGCCGTGAAATCGATCTTCTCCCTCTTCTTAATTACGGGAAGCAGTGATCTCACGGCGCTGCGGCCGGGTTCCCCGACTATGTCCCCTATAAACAGTATGTTCATTTTTTTACTTCGCGTATTCTATCGCGCGCGTCTCGCGTATGACCGTGATCTTTATCTGCCCGGGATATTCCATCCCTTCCTCGATCTTCTTCTTTATTTCGCGCGAAAGGACCGTAGCCTGCGCGTCGGTTATCTTCGTCGGCTCGACGATGACCCTTATCTCGCGGCCCGCCTGTATCGCGTACGCCTTCTCGACTCCCTTGAATGAGTCGGCTATCTCCTCGAGCTTCTCAAGCCTCTTTATGTACACCTCGAGCGTCTCGCGCCTTGCGCCGGGCCTCGCGCCCGAGACCGCGTCCGCCGCGCTCGACAGGACCGTATAGATCGATATCGGCGGTATCTCGCCGTGGTGGCCCTCTATCGCGTTGCAGACGATGTCGTTCTCGCCGTATTTCTTCGCCATCTCCGCGCCGAGCTTCGGATGGGCACCTTCTATCTCATGGCTTACCGCCTTGCCTATATCATGCAGGAGGCCTATGCGTTTCGCGAGCTGCGCGTCGAGACCTAGCTCGTTGGCTATAGTGCCCATGATGAACGCCGATTCCTTCAGGTGGTCCATGACGTTCTGCCCGTACGACGTCCTGTATTTCAGTTTTCCTATGAGTTTGACGAGTTCCGGGTGTATCCCGCGCACGCCGACCTCGAAGACG
>JAKLIT010000230.1 GCA_022709465.1 Candidatus Omnitrophota bacterium
AACGGCGGCATCGCCGCGGGGACACTGCTGGCGATATATGAACTCCGTCCGGAGAACTTTTCCGACGGCCAGCTCGGGATACCTGAGAGCGGGAACTCCGTGCCAGATATCCTCGACGAGGCGAGGTGGGAGGTCGAGTGGTTCCTGAAGATGCAGAGGGAAGACGGCGCGGCCTGCCATAAGCTGGCCGGGGAATATGTCCCCGTCGACAGGTCGCCGGACCGGGACCAGGTAAAAAGGTTCATAATGGACATTTCGACTCCTGCAACCGCGAACCTGGCCGCTGTCGCCGCGATAGCCTCGCGGACCTACGGCAAGCATGACCCGGTTTTCTCGAAGAGATGCCTGGATGCGGCCGAAAGGGCGTGGGCGTACCTGGAGTCCCACCCCTCGAATTATCCGCCGAGGGGCTACTCCGATCCTATTTTGGATAAGGGCGAAATTGACGGAGGCGATTACGGCGACGACCCGCAGGGAAAATGGACGCAGGGCGACAGGGACGAGAGGTTCTGGGCCGCCTGCGAGCTCTTCCGCGCGACGGGAAAAGACAGATACCATGATTACATAAAAGCGAATTACGGGATATTCAAGGCCGGCCACGCGATGAACTGGCAGCAGGTGCAGAACCTGGGCCTGTATTCATATTGCATGTCCGCGTCCGCCGATGCCTCGCTGAAGAAGGAGATCATGAGGTCTCTCGGCAAATACGGCAAGGGCATACTGAAGGCCTCCCGCGCCAACGCTTACGGCAACGCGCTGCGCGGTTACGAGTATTACTGGGGCTCGAATACGGTAGCGCTGAATTACGGCGTCGACCTGATATACCTGTACGAGATGACCGGCGACCGCAGGTACAGGGACGCCGCGCTCGACCAGCTGCACTATATACTCGGCAGGAACGTCTTCGGGCTGTCGATGGTAAGCGGCATCGGAGAGAAAAGTATAGAAAAATATTATCACACATGGTTTAATAATAGCGATTACGACACATTGCCCCCGGGATTCATGGTCGGGGGGCCGAATGCCGATAATTTCAGGGTATCGCGGTATCCGGGGCGCTGCTACAAGAATGTCGGCTCCGATTTTACCGTCGACGAGATAGCGGTAAATTACAATGCCCCGCTGGTCTTCGTATCGGGCTATTTCAAGGAGGATAAGAGATGAAAAAGGTCTTTTTGGCGGCGCTGGCGCTGCTGCCGGCATCGGCCCTGTGCGCGCCGGTTGTCTACGGGATCTTCTCCGAGGAGATAGAAAAGGAAGGGACATACCATTACTCCTACCCGACGGACGGCACGAGCGAGATACGGACGACGAACATAGAGAAACATTCGGGGAATTATTCGATGAAGGTCACGCTTAACCCTTCCGGGTTTTCGGGCGCGGCTATAGGTAATTACCCGCCGATGGACCTCGCGAAGTGCCGTGAAACGGGCGCGCTGGAATTCTGGATAAAGGGCGAGAACGGCGGCGAAAAATGCGAGATACTGCTTCTCGACGACTCGAACAACGACGGCAACAAGACGGAAGCGGGAGTGGTCATAACGCCGAAGTATGTGACGATA
>JAKLIT010000231.1 GCA_022709465.1 Candidatus Omnitrophota bacterium
GACGCATATCCTCGCGAGGAGCAGGGATTACTGCTGCGCGGGGTTCTCGACATTTGTAGGAATCGCGCTCGGGATATCGGTCATGCTGCTCTCGTTCGGGCCGGGCGTCTTCTTCCTGTACGCGGACAGGTGGAAGAAACTGCACCCAAGCCGCACGGGAAAATAGATGGACGAGAAAGCTTTCGAGAACCTGGTTGTCGAAGCAGTCGAGGGGCTTCCGGACGAGTTCAAGAAGAAGCTCGAGAACATAGATATCGTGATAGAGGACGGCAAGCCCGGCCGCCTGCTCGGGCTTTACCAGGGCGTGCCGCTGTCGCAGAGGACGCATTATTACGGAAACGTCCTGCCCGACAAGATAACCATATTCAGGAACAACATAGAGAACGCGTGCCGCACCGACGACGAGATAAAGGAAGCCGTCAGGCGCACGGTCATACACGAAATAGCGCATTACTTCGGGCTGTCGGACGACCACATGAAGAACTCGGGGACATACTAGGAGGCGGTGTGAAAAAAATATCCATAAAACGGGGATTAAGCGTTATAATCATGTTGGCAGGCCTTTTAATGCCCGCATATTGCGCGGCGCTTGATAACGTTATCAGGGAAGACGCCGGATATTACGCGGACCAGAAGAGCGCCGAAGGCGCGGTAACCTCGATAGACGGCGACGGCGGCGTCTTCACGATAAAACCGTTCGATGCCTCTCAGACGAACAGCGACGAGCTGATATTCCGTGTCATGCCCGATACGCAGGTATATAAGGCGGGCAAGAGCATAGATTCGTCGGATATACAGGTAGGCGATGTCGTCGCGGTGGAATACCTCGATGACAAGGCGGGGCTCAAAGCGGTCACGGTAGACGTCCAATAGGAGCGGAGGGCGGTCATGCCGGCACAAGGCAAGAAGATACTTATAATAGATGACGAGATAGACCTCGCCGCGATAGCGAAGGAGCGGCTTGAGGCGGCCGGGTATGCCGTGCTGTGGGCGTCCAACGGTTACGAGGGTATAAAAATAGCCGTAAAGGAGAACCCCGACCTGATCCTGCTCGACATACTGATGCCGAAGATGGACGGATTCGAGACGCTGCAGGCGCTGAAAGGCGACATGCAGACATGGGGAATACCCGTCGTGATGCTCTCGATCAAGACGGAATCGGACATGCTATTCAAAGCGCGCGAACTCGGCGCAGCGGATTATTTCATAAAGACAGAGGACTGGAAAGACCTGTTGAAATACATAGAAAGATATATAAGCTGATATAATATGAAAAGAAGGATAGAAGAAGAGACAGTACTTTTTATAAGCGTTATCAAGTGGGTATTCCTCGCCACCGTGATAGGGGTAGTAGTGGGGTTCTCCACCACGTTATTCCTGAAGGCCCTGAAATGGTGTACCGCGCTCGGGGGCAATTCCCCTTATTATTTCCTGATGCTGCCGCTCGCCCTTTTTGTCAGCGTGCTCCTGATAAAATACCTCGCGCCGGACGCCAAAGGCCACGGGACGGAAAAGGTCATAGAGGCGATCCACAAGCGCGCCGGCAAGA
>JAKLIT010000232.1 GCA_022709465.1 Candidatus Omnitrophota bacterium
ATGGCGGACGCGGTCAACGACCTGATCAAGGGCCTGCAGTCGAAGCTGAAGACCACGGCTATAGTGGTGACGCATGACATGACGTCGGCATACAAGATAGCCGACAGGATAGCGATGCTTTATAAGGGCAAGATAGTCGAGTCGGGCACGCCCGAGCAGATAAAGAACACATCTAACCCGATAGTTAAGCAGTTCATAACCGGGGCCGCCAAGGGCCCGATAACAGAGGACTCATGATAATATATTTCAGGAGGAGAGCATGAAGAGGAGGATGGACCTCGAGTTCAAGGTCGGTATTTTCGTGGCTATAGGCATAGCCATCGGGATATCCATGATATTCATGGCCCAGGAGATAAAATATTCCCAGCAGAGGTACACGATAAAGGTCCGCTTCGATTTCGCCAACGGCATCGAGATATCCGCGCCGGTAAGGGTCGCGGGCGTGCAGCTCGGCGAGGTTAAGAACATCGAGATAGTCAGGGACGAACAGGCCAAGAAGACCGCGGTAGACCTTTACGTATGCCTCGACAAGAAGGCGAAGGTCGAAAAGGATGCGGAGGCCTTCATCAATACATTGGGGCTCATAGGCGAGAAATACGTCGAGATCATACCCGGGACCCCCGGAAGCGAAGTGATCAGGCCCGGAGGGATGCTTGCCGGAAGGGAGTCGGTCCCTATGGAAAAGCTAACGCAGAAGGGTTACGAGATAGCCAACGGCCTCGGCGATACGATAAAGCACATTAACACCCTGGTTGGGGACCCGGAGACGCAGGCGGCGTTCAAGGCGACGATGCTCGACATAAGGAAGTTCATGGCTTCCGCGAACGTCGTCATGGATAAGGTAAAATCGGGGGAAGGAACCGTCGGGAAATTGTTCATGGACGACGGCCTTTATAACGAATTGGATGCGTTCGTGAAAGACCTCAAGGCGCATCCGTGGAAACTCCTCCAGAAACCCAGGGGCCAGAAATGACATTTACCATAATAAGGTCTTTTTTTGTATTGCTCTGCGGGTTGATGGGCTACCAGCTCGGCGATACCCTCAGGATAGGAGCCCTCTCGCAGACGATAGGCGTAGGCGTCGGGGTCGTGATAGCGGGGATAATCATCCTGCTTGAATACTCGACCAAGAGGATATCGGTCAAAGGGCTCTCGTCCGCGGTCTTCGGGATCGTCTTCGGCATCCTGTTCGCCTGGCTCATCATAGGGGTATTCAAGCTTATACCGATGGAAGACGACATCAGGGCTGAGTTCAATGGCCTGCTGATACTGATATTCGCGTACCTCGGCATGGTAATGGCGGTCAGGGGCAAGGACGAGTTCAATATCATAATACCTTATATCAAGCTGAAGAGGGAAGGCCAGCGCGAGGAGATTGCGCTGCTCGACACGTCGGTAATAATTGACGGCAGGATCGCTGATATCTGCAATACGAAGTTCATACAGGGCATACTTATCATACCGCGGTTCGTGCTTAAGGAGCTGCAGCAGATAGCCGATTCCGCGGACCCGATAAAGCGCAACCGCGGCAGGCGCG
>JAKLIT010000233.1 GCA_022709465.1 Candidatus Omnitrophota bacterium
GTCGCGTACCCTGCGCAGCAGCCTGTTCGCTATTCGCGGGGTCCCGCGCGCGCGGCGGGATATCTCGGCGGCGCTCTCCTTATCGAGGCCGATCTTGAGTATATCGGCCGATCTCTTTACTATCCGGACGAGATCCTCGGGGGAATAGAAATCCAGCGTATAATGCATCCCGAACCTTCCGCGCATCGGCGCGCTCAGCAGGCCGGAACGGGTAGTCGCCCCTATCAACGTGAAGCGCTTCAGGTTGAACTTTATCGTCTTCGCATACGGCCCCTTGTCTATAGTGAAATCTATCTGGTAATTCTCCATCGCCGGGTAAAGGAACTCCTCGACGACCTTCGAGAGCCGGTGTATCTCGTCTATGAACAGTATGTCCCCTTCCCCGAGGTTCGTCAGGATACCTATCAGGTCTCCCGCGCGTTCTATGGCGGGCCCCGACGTCGCGGTTATCTTGGTGCCCATCTCGCTTGCGATTATATGGGCGAGCGTCGTCTTGCCGAGGCCGGGAGGGCCCGAGAAGAGCACGTGCTCGAGCGGCTCCTTGCGGCCCTTAGCCGCAGCTATAGCTATCAGCACGTTATCGACGACATCCTTCTGCCCGACGAAATCGCCGACTTTCGCCGGCCGCAACGACAGGTTAAGTATTGCGTCTTCTTCGGCCTCCTGCGCAACGACCAGTTTCTCGCGCAGCAACCCTTCCTCTTTGGCCTTATCGGAGCTCACTTTGCTCCCTTCTTGTTTTTATATACTTCGTTCAGGAGGTCCTCGGCGGTGTCGATCTTGGGCGAACGCTGCAACGCCTTCTGCACCATATCCTTCGCCTCCTGCTTAGTATATTGCAGCTGCAGCAGGACATCGACCGCCTCTTCGACAAAATCCTGCTCCTTCGATACCGTGACCTCTATTCCGTATTCTCGTATCAGGCCGAACTTCCCGACCTTGTTCTGCAGTTTTGCGACTATCTCTTTCGCCCTCTGCTCGCCTATGCCCGGAAGGGACCTCAGCGTGGACAGGTCGCCGTCGGCTATCGCCTTGACCACCTGCGGTATGGAGGCGTTGAGCGCCTTTACGGCGGCCTTCGGCCCTATGCCGGAAACCGTTATGAACTTTTCGAAAAATTCCTTCTCTATCTCGTTGAGAAAACCTATCAGGACCGGGATGCTGCGGGCTGGGTCGGTATGGTGGTAGTGGTACGTTATGAGTTTGACCGTTCCGTCGGGGGCTATGCTGCCGTCTATCGCCTTCATGACGCAGCCGGGTATAAGGATCTCGTAGGAGAATCCGCCATCCACGTCGAGGATAAGCGACGACGATTTGCGTTTGGCGATCTTTCCGCGGATATGGGATATCATCTGTTCCCCCGGTTGACCTTCAGGGTTAATCTGGTAACAGGCTCTTTCTGGGACATATATGCATGGGCGACCGCAAGCGCCAGCGCATCCGAAATGTCGGGCGGTTCCGGCGCCGCTGCCATGCCAAAGACGCCCTGTATCATGAGCTGCATCTGGTGCTTGCTTGCATGCCCTGCGCC
>JAKLIT010000234.1 GCA_022709465.1 Candidatus Omnitrophota bacterium
GACCGACTTATCCGGCACCGTCACGCTGGCTTTTATACCGTTGTGGGTGAAATACCTCGGGCCGGCATTCGACGACAGGTTAAGCACGAAGAAGAATTGCGTCTTCCTTTCCGGGTCATCATAGGCCCATACCTGCGTCTCGGGATCGTTGACCGAGAGCTTGCCGTGGTAACGGCCGAGCAGGCCGCCTATATCCTCGGTCCTCAGGACGCAGAAGCTCTTCTTCTGTAATATCCTGCAGTCCCTGAAATTCCCGTCGAGGCGCGGCGTCTCTCCGATGAATATGACCTTCCCGCCGGCCGACGCGTAGGCGGTAAGTTTCCGCTGCGTGTTTTCGTCCATGAAGAAACCGCCGTGCAGCACGACGAACTTATGGCGCTTAAGCTCTGACAGCGGCGCCTTTTCGATGTTCACGATATGGAAATCGATGTTCCTGTCGCGCAGCACGCGCTGTATCCGGTCGAGCCCCTCGTATCCGCACTTTACCGGCTCGATATGCATGCCGTCCCAGTCCTCTTTCGGGATGTCCCATGCAGCCAGGTACGCGTAGGGCGGGTAGAAGCCCCATGCTATCGGCGTATCGGGGACGCATTTCAGGAACGCGGGGCCTTCGGTCTCGAAGAAATGTGATATGAGGCTCAATACCTCGTATTTCTTCGTCAATGAGCCGTCCTCTTTTATCGGGGACGAATCCGGGTATGGCCGCTCGTGCTGGCTGTCTATCGAATCGTCCCAGGAAGCCGTATTGACGGCGGTATATACGTTGAAGCCCGTGGCGCCGTTTGCGATAGCTAACATCGTCTCGAACGTACAGACGACCGGGTACTGGAAGTGCTGATCGTAGAGCTTCGAGAATCCCCAGTTCTCCTCGAAATTTATCCCCCTGCTGCGTTTCGAGAGGATGCTGTAGCGGTCGAACGACGAGCGGTCCTCGGAGACCGGCCTGAGCCAGTTCGTGAAACCGTAATGTATGACCGGCCAGTTCTCGGGGATCACGCGCGTGAGCCAGTGGTCCAGTGCCCTGCCTTCCGAAGGCGGGTTTATATTTATGACTATCGGCAGCTTGCCGTGCACAACCTCGGAGAACTCGGTATATATTAACCTCATGTACTCCGACTGCCAGCGCGACCAGTCGAGGTAGTCCTTCAGGTCTGACAATTTCTTCACTGCATTCAGCCTCCTCGGCGCCCTCACGCCGCTGCGTTTCGCGAACTTCCTGTAAAGGCCTAGGGCGGAATCCGAATAATCGTAATCGGTTATCCGTGCGGGCCCGTTCGAATAGAGCCCCTCGTTGCAGACCTGTACCGCGATTATGTTCCCAGCGGGATAGATATTGTCCTTTATCAGGTTGTTATATACCGTCCTGTACCATTCCTTGGTCATCGACTTGAACTTCGGGCACAGCGGCGCCGGCATAGGCCTGCCGTATGTCCCGGCCTTGCGGAACGGGTCGAGCATGATCTCGCCCTTATTATTCGGGAAGGTCTCGATGCCGGACCCCTTCTCCGCGGCCGCCCAGTC
>JAKLIT010000024.1 GCA_022709465.1 Candidatus Omnitrophota bacterium
TTTTGGTTTGCCTATTTTACTACTCTTTGATACAATAAATCAAGGAGGATCCTGACATGGGTGATAAGATGAGGATATTGCTCGTTGACGACGAACAGGATTTCCTGACGCTGATGAGCCGCAGGATAGAAGCATGGGGTTACGACGTTGCCTGTGTTACCAATGGCAAGGATGCCCTGGAAGCGCTGAAGTCAGGGAAAGCGGATATCGTCATCCTCGACTACATGATGCCGGAGATGGACGGCATAAAGACGCTTCAAGAGATCCGCAAGATATCAGAGAAAGTCCCCGTGATCATGTTCACGGCACACCTCGAGGAGAAGGCGATAAAGGGCACCGAAAACCTGCACGTAAGCGCGTACATACCGAAACTGAGCGTCTATTCAGATTCGCAGAGCGCGTTAAAGACGACCCTTGATATCCACAAAAAGCTTCTCGGGAAAGGTAATGGCTGATAAGCATATCCTTCCGGTATTGAGTTTCAGGGTAAAGACCGCGATCCTGCTCATAATGGCGATGTTCCTTGTGGTCGCGGCCACAAACCTCTTTCTGTACCGCTACCTGCTGAATTCCGAAATGAACTCGGCCCGGAGCACCCTGATATCGCTCGCGCGTTCCGCGGCCATCAGGATAGACGGCGATGCGCTCATGAGGATCCCGCTGAATCCCGGGGGCGTAAATACGGCGGAATACAGGCTCGTGGCGGAAGAGCTTAAAAGGATAATGAGGCAAAACCCGGACATCCACTACATCTACGCGCTTGTTCCCACCGATAAGAAAGAAATAATGAAGTTCGTCGTGGATCCCGTAATGCCTACCAGCGAGCAGCAGAGCATCGGCCTCTCCTCGAGGCCCGGAGACACGTATGACGCGACAAAATACCCCGAGATGATAAAGGCGTTTGAGGGCCCCACGGCGGACAGGAATATCGTTGTCGACGAATGGGGAGCCGCACTCTCCGGATACGCGCCCGTCTTCAACAGGGACGGGAATGCGGTCGCTATAGTCGGGGTCGATATCGCCGCGAACGATGTATACGAGAAACAGGGGATAGCGCGAAACCGCACGATCCTCGTCCTCGCGCTTGCCGCCGCGTTCTCAGTCCTTATAGGGATCTTCCTGTCGAGGAGGATATCCCGCAAGCTCGTGAAACTCCTGGAAGGATCGAGGCATTTCGCTAACGGGGACTTAGGGTATAAGATAGACCTGGAAGGCGCCGACGAGGTCGGCGAACTCGCGAGATCGTTCAACCAGATGGCCTCACGCCTAAGCGAATCCAAGAAGGACCTGCTGTCGTATTTCTACCGTGTTGTCCAGTCATTCGTCCGGATTCTCGAGGCGAGGGACAGCTATACGAAAGGCCATTCCGAGCGTGTCGCCGAATACGCGGAGAAGATAGCCGTAAAGATGGGATTGCCGAAGGAGAAGGTCGACCTGTTGAAGAGGGCGACGCTCCTGCATGATATCGGGAAGCTCGGGATAGAGGAGAGGATACTGAACAAGAGGGAGCCGCTGACGCAGGCCGAATGGACAGAGATCCGCAAGCACCCGGTGATAGGCGAGAATATCCTTAAGCCCGTCCTGCTCTCGAACGAACTGCTTGATATAATCCGCAGCCACCACGAGCGCTATGACGGGAAAGGATACCCAGACGGGCTCGTGGGGGACAAGATCAGCCTGATGTCCGCCATAGTGACCGTAGCCGACTCATATGACGCGATGACATCCGCGAGGGCGTACAGGCCCCCGCTGAACAGGCAGCAGGCGATCGACGAGCTGAAAAGGAACAGGGGCACGCAGTTCGACCCGAAGGTAGTGGACGCCCTTATAGATATATTGGATGAGGAGAGGCGCAGCTAATAAGGAGGTATGCCGATGGCCAGCATGAAAGAATTGCTCCAGAATGCCGATTGGAAGGCGGAAAAGCACGTGCCGGTGATAGAGGCCCCGGACAGGGCGAGGAAAGGAGAGCCGGTAAAGGTCACCGTGACGGTCGGCAAGGAGATCCCGCATCCCAACAAGACCGAACACCACATCTGCTGGATAAAGGTTTTCTTCCTCCCGAACTCCGAGAAGTTCCCCTACCAGATCGGCCAGGTCGATTTCTGTTCGCACGGAGCTTCGACCCAAGGGCCGGACACGAGCGGCATATATACGCATCCCGAAGCGCAGGTTACCTTCAAGACCGAAAAGCCCGGCACCATCTTCGCTGCGAGTTACTGCAATATACACGGCATATGGGAGAATTCGGCAAAAATAGAGGTTGAGTGATGGGTTCGGAAGGTTTCAGCGAAACCGGGGGCAGGTTTGCCGAACTTATAGATAACCTTAAGGTCGGTATCTACCGTAATACTCCCGGGCCTCAGGGCCGCTTCCTTGAGGTGAACCAGGCACTTGTGGATATGTTCGAGGCGGGGTCGAAAGAAGAACTTATGAAGCATAACGTCAGCGATCTCTATGTCAATCCCACCAAAAGGAAAGAATACAGCGACAAGATCCTCCAGACGGGTTTTCTCCGCAACGAAGAAATCGAGCTCAAGACCCTGAAGGGAAGAGTGTTCACGGCATCCCATACGACGACGATGAAGAAGAATATGGACGGCAGTATTTATTTTGACGGGATGATAGTGGATATATCCCAGGCAAAGATAACAGAGCGGGAGCGTGCGAGGCTTGCGGCTATCGTAGAATCGTCGGGCGACGCGATAATAAGCAAGGACCTCGACGGTACCATAAGAAGTTGGAACAAGGGGGCCGAAACGATATACGGATATACTGCCGAAGAAGCCGTAGGCAGGAACATATCCATGCTCGCACCTACCGGAGGGCAGGACGAGATAAAGAGGATTTTAGAGAAAGTCAGGAACGGAGAATCGCTTAAGAATGTCGTTGCGGCCCGCCTGCGCAAGGACGGCGGTATTATAGACGTATCGCTGACCGTATCGCCGGTAAAGGATTCCTCGGGCGGTATTATCGGCGCCTCTACGATAGCGCACGACATAACCGAGATGAAGAGGAATGAAGAGTTCATACGGAAGATCAACCGTCTCCAGGCGGACCTGCTCGACCCGGGCGCGTTGGCGGTAAAGCTCAAGAAGATAACGGACGGGATAATAGATATCTTTTCTGCCGATTTCGCGCGTATATGGATCATCAGCCGCGGTGACCGCTGCAACTCGGGATGTCCGCACGCGACGGTCACGGAGGGACCGCATGTTTGCCGGAACCGCGAGAATTGCCTGCACTTGATGGCGAGCTCCGGACGGTATACTCGTACCGACGGCGGTCATGCCCGCGTGCCCGTAGGGTGTTATAAAATAGGGGGGATCGCGTCCGGTGAATACCCGTCGTTCCTGACCAACGACGTGGTAAACGACCCGCGGGTCCACGACCACCGGTGGGCAAAGGACCTGGGCCTCGTTTCATTCGCGGGGTTCCGCTTGCGTCCGCCGCACGGTGACACTATAGGCGTTATGGCGCTTTTCTCAAAACACGCGATCCGGCAGGAAGAGTTTACGCTTCTCGAAGGCGTAAGCAATATGGTCGTCAGGGTAATGCAGACCGCCGGCGCCGAGGCCGAACTACAGGCTAAGATGAGGGACCTCGAAAGGTTCAATAAGGTTGCCGTTGACAGGGAACTCAGGATGATAGAGCTCAAGAAGAAGATAACCGAACTGGAATCAAAACTTAAGCCGAAAGGCGCGTAAGTGCTGACGATATTCTTCCTATACGGCCTGGCTTTCATAGCGCTCGGCGTGATAATATTTGCGTCCGGAAAGAAGGGCGAGTTCCTGGACGTATCGCGGGAGATCTGGCTCATAGGCGTCTTCGGCATCGTCCACGGATTCAACGAATGGGTAGATCTTTTTATCCTGATCGGGAAGCCGTTTGACACCGACGCGCTCATGCTCACCGGAAGCCTGCTGCTGCCGGTCTCATTCGTCTGCCTTGTTGTGTTCGGGACGAGGGTCATCGCGCGCTCGCGTCCCGCGTACAGATGGCTCAACGCGCTGGGATACATCTGTTTCCTCGGGTGGATATCGGCGTTCGTCTTTATAAAGGACCTTACCGCCTGCGGCATCCTCGCGAGGTATTTCATCTGCATTCCCGGCACGTTGCTTACGGCAGCCGCGTTCTATATGAAGGTGGAGGAGCATCGCGGCGCGCGCCTGCCGCGCGTCGTAAGCATCAGTGCTCTCGCCGCATCGGTTGCCTTCATTGTTTACGGTTTCCTTGCCGGCGCGGTAACGCCCGTATCGGGATTCCCGTTCGCTTCTCCTCTTAACTATACAAACTTCCTGAATGTCGTGGGCACGCCGGTGCAATTCTTCCGCATGATATGCGCGATAATACTTGCGATATGCATTTTCGGGATGTTTGGCGTAGTGAATATCGTCAAAGGAAAGGTCCATCGCGTAGGAGGCATAAGGAAGAGGGTAACGCTTTTCATATTCTGGAGCGCGTTCGCAATCGTGACCCTCGGCGTATGGCTTTGGCTTTATATAGGTTACGGCTATGTCCATTCGCTTATAGGCAAGGACTACACGAAGATGGCACAGCTGCTGGCCGTTTATGTTACGGATTCGATCGAGCTTGAGACGCAACATGTCAGTTCATATTCGAATAGCCCGCTTTGGAAGAAACAGATACTCGATGCCGACAAGGCGCTCGGCGCAAAAACTCCTGAGGCAAGGCTTGCGTTCTACGAGGAGATGGACAGGAGATGGCACGGGCTGAAAGAGGGGGATCCCGTCCTTAATGAGTATCTCGGCAATTATGTCGGGATAAGGTTGAAAGCGCTGTCGGAGGACGAGGGCAACATCGGGGAGGTTTTCGTTACCGACCGCTTCGGAGGGCTTGTCGCCTCCTCCGAAAAGACAAGCGATTTCTTCCAAGCCGACGAAGACTGGTGGCAATACACCTATAACGGGGGCAAGGGCAACAATTATGTCGGCAGCATTGAATATGATGCTTCGTCCGGGAAATGGGGCATAGCGCTTGCGGTACCGATAAGGGGAAGCGGCGGAGAGATCATCGGCATATGCAAGGCCTTCCTGGAAGCGAATATGTTCTTCAAGTCGCTGGAGGATTTCAAGGTCGGGAGGACGGGACACGCGTCCCTGATAGACGGAAAAGGGAACATCATTTTCCATAAAGGCATAGAACCGATGTCGCAGAAAGTTTATAACGACGCTTCGTTAGATGAGGTATTACGCGGCACCGCCATCTTTGCCGTCTCGGACAACCTGCCAGTCCATAAGGGCAAGACTTTTGTCGTGGCGGAAGATATCCCTTCGTCGCTGTTCACGGACAGGAATACGATCTGGAAAGTGCTTATTGAGCAGGACGAGATGGAGACCTTTGCCCCCGTCAACAAGTTCGTATTCATACTTGCGGTCGTGTGGTCATGCATGGTGATAGTCATAATTCCAGTAGGATATTACCTCGGTGACATATTCGCCAGGCCGATTCACGAGCTTCATGTTGCGACGGAAAAGGTTATGGAGGGCGACTGGGACTACCGCGTAGAGGCAAGTACCGGCGACGAGATTGAGCAGTTCGCGGAGACGTTCCGGGACATGATATCGGCCATAAAGGCGAGGCAGGACGAGCTGTTGCGCGCGAAGAGCGAGCTAGAAAAGCTCTCGAAAGGGCTTGAGGTCAAAGTCCGCGAGAGGACGAAGGACCTGACCGACGCGCAGGCCGCCACGCTGAACATCATGGAGGACCTCAACGAGGAGAAGGAAAAGGTCGAAAAGTATTCGAAAGAACTCGAACAGGCCCTGAGGATTAAGGCGGACTTCACCTCGATGGTCTCGCACGAGCTGAGGACCCCGCTTACCGCCATAAAAGAAGGCATCGCGCTCGTGATCGACGGCACGACCGGCCCTCTCGGCAAGGAGCAGAGGGAGTTCCTCGACATCGCGAAGCGCAATGTCGACCGGCTCGCGAGGCTCATAAACGACGTGCTCGACTTGCAGAAGCTCGAATCCGGAAAGATGGTCTTCACCCTCGCGCCCGAGGACATCAACGGTGCGGTCCGTGAAGTATACGATACGATGATAACGATGGCAAAGGACAAGGCCCTCGATATCGTGTTGGAGCTTTCCGAAGGCATACCGAAGGTTGTATTCGACAGGGACAAGATAATCCAGGTGCTGGCCAATCTTGTAAATAACGCAGTGAAGCTTACTGACAAAGGCAAAATAACCGTGAGGACAGAGATAAAGGATGGCTTCCTGTGGGTAACGGTTAAAGACGAGGGGCCCGGCATCCGCGCGGAGGACCTGCCTAAATTATTCCGCCGTTTCGAGCAGCTCGAGAAGGGCACCGAGCGCAGGACCGGCGGTACCGGTCTCGGGCTCGCGATCTCAAAGGATATAGTAGAAAGGCACGGCGGCAGGATCTGGGTCGAATCCGTGTACGGGCAGGGCGCAAGCTTCATTTTCACGCTTCCGATCGTCGAAAGAAAGGAATCTTATGGCGAAGACCGTACTTATAGTTGATGATGAAGCGGACCTCGTAAAGGTCACGACGTTCCGGCTCAAGAGCTTAGGTTATGGCGTCGTGACAGGCACTACCGGTAAGGAGGCGCTGGCCCTGATAAAGGAGAAACGGCCGGACCTGGTGCTGCTTGACCTGCGCCTTCCGGAGGTAGACGGGATAGAAGTATGTAAGGCGGTAAAAGCTGACGCAGGGTTAAAAGATATTCCGATAGTGATCTTCACCGCCAGCACGAACCAGATATCGGAACAGGCGAAAGAAGCGGGCGCCGATGGTTTTCTCGTAAAACCGTTCGAACGCGACCAGCTTACGGCAATACTGAATAAATTCCTGGGCTGAGCCCTGGACGGACAATGGCGGGGCGGGAGGCCCCTGAAAAATGGACAAGAAAAAGATCTTGCTGGTTGATGACGAAGAGGATGTATTAAGGACGGTGGGTTTCCGCCTGCAGTCGAGCGGTTACGATGTAGTCACGGCATCCGACGGTATGGAAGGCCTCGAGAAAGCGCATAGCGAAAAACCCGACCTTGTGATACTCGACCTGATGCTCCCGAAGATGGACGGGTACAAGGTCTGCGCGTTCCTGAAAAAAGACACGAGGTACAGGAAGATACCGATAATCATGTTCACTGCCAAGGCCGGCGACCTCGACAAGAAACTCGGCCTCGAAGTCGGCGCCGACGCGTATATAATGAAACCGTTCGAGCCGCCGGAGCTGGTCGAGGCGGTCGAAAAGCTTCTCGCGAAAAATAACGGTTGATAAAGAAAGCGGATAGTGATAAAATCACTTCCTTAAATCCTTCATAAAACCTTCAAGGAGCAGCCATGCTTGATATAATAATCAAAGGCGGCCCGGTAATGGCGCCGATCATACTCGGCTCCGTCGTGGGGTTCGCGATAGTGGTCGAGAAGTTCCTCGAGCTGAGGAACCTGAAGATGGATTCGTTCGGTTTCATCCAGGAGGTATTCCATTGCCTTAAGGCGAACAGGATCCAGATGGCGCTCGACCTCTGTGATGAGAACATCAAATACCCGATAGCCGCCGTATTCAAGGTCGGCATCGAACGCAGGTATCTCGCGCCGCAGCGCCTCGAGAAGGTCATGGAGCAGGTCGGGAACAACCAGATAATGAAGATAGAGAAATATCTCGGCGCACTCGCGTCCATAATAAGCATCGAGCCGCTCCTCGGTTTCCTCGGCACGATCACGGGCCTCATAAAGGCGTTCATGGCGTGGGAGCATGCCGGCGCGAACATCACCGTCAATGCGCTTGCTTCGGGCATCTACCAGGCGATGATAACGACCGCCGCCGGCCTTGCGATAGCGATCCCGCTCTTCCTCTGCTATAATTATTTCATAAGCCGCATCAAATACATGTCCAACGAGCTGAACAACCACTCGGTCCAGTTCATGGAACTCATCGTCGAGCTGAAGGAGGCGGGGAATCTTTGAAGATACAGGGAAGGAAGGGATACCTCTTCACCCTAGAGAACGTGGCCATGACCGATATAATCATGAACATGTTCATCTTCTTTTTCATATCGTTCAGCCTGCTTTACACGTTCAGCCCGCAGCGTATCCAGAAACTCGACGTAAAACTTCCCGAAGCCGATAACATAGTCCCTATCGAAGAGAAGAACCAGATAAATATCTCGATAACCGGGGACGGCGCCATATACCTCGACAAGGATAAGGTGACGTCATCCGGGCTGAAAGAAAAACTGGCCGCTAAGCACAAGGCGAACCCGAAAGCCACGGTCATCCTCAGGGCGGACAAGTCCGTCCGTTTCAAGCAGATAGTTAGCGTCCTCGACCTGCTTACCGAACTGAAAGTGACCCGCCTCAGCATTGCCGCCATAAGCGAATGAGCGCATCGGCTGTCCTTTTAATAGCCCTTGGACTTGCCATGGACGCGTTCGCGGTATCTATAGCGGGCGGAGTGGCGATAAAGCGGCATAAGCTTAAGAGCGCCCTGAAATTCGGGGCGTATTTCGGCTCTTTCCAGATGGCGATGCCGGTCATCGGCTGGGCCGTCGGTTTCCGGCTGAAAGGGTACATAACCGGCATAGACCACTGGGTAGCGTTCGGCCTGCTCGCCTTCATAGGCGGCAAGATGGTATATGAATCATGGAAGATAGGCGAAGAGGAGAAATTGCCTTCGTTCGGGCACAGGCAGATGTTCCTCCTGTCGGTGGCGACAAGCATCGACGCGCTCGCCGCGGGCCTGAGTTTCGCTTTCCTGCAGGTCCCGATAGCGCTTCCCGTTGTCGTGATAGGGGCGGTCACATTTTCGCTTTCGTTCCTCGGTGTGATAATAGGCAACACCGCCGGGCATTTCTTCGAGAAGAAGCTCGAGGCAGCCGGCGGATTCATTTTGATCGCTATAGGCATAAAAATACTTATGGAGCATCTGCGCTGATATGAAGACTATAAAATTGCGTCCCGTCGACGCGACGGAGAAGATTATGCTGCAACTTGAGAAGAAGAGGCTCATACGGACGTTGCGCCCAACCGCGAAGATACTGCGCAGGACGCACAAGGACGGGCTCGTGGACACGATATATTCGTCGCCCATCGAGCACGGCACGCATAAGCTCATATGCGTCCGCTCGGATAATGCCGCCCGCATAATGCTGAATTCGCACCCGCACCACGAGGAGTTCATCATCATAAACAATACGGGGCGCAAGCTGAAGCCGGTATGCATGATACTTGGACTGCGGAAGCGCAGGGACCTCGAGCGCAAAGCGAAGGCCGGCAGGCTAGGCGCAAAGGATTTCATGATGCTGCGCCTGAAATATAACGACCACAGGACATGCATATTCACGATGCTCAAGGATACGGTCCATTGCGAGATCTCGGAACCCGGGAAAGGCAGGCCGTCGATATTTTTCGTCAGCGAGCCGACGAACCTTCCCATGCATGATGCCGACCTCGCCGGTTACACGATAAAGGTATAAAGAGATGGGAACGGACATACAGACGATCGTAAGCGCGGTAAACCAGCATTCTGCCTGGACATTCGTCGTCGTCTTCTGGGCGGCTGCGATATTGAGCCTCGCTTCCTGCACGATAGTCAGGATACCGGTCGTCGTAGGCCTCATAGGAGGGGCTGCGAATTCCAAGAAGAAGGCCTTCCTCGTCACGATGTCTTTCGTCGCCGCGCTGGTCCTGAGCTACACTTTGCTGGGAGTCCTTCTCGGAACCATAGCCACGCTCGGAAGCAGGATGATGGGCCTGAGCAGGTATTTCTACTATTTTGCCGGGTTGGCTGTGCTTTTTGTAGGGGTCCAGATGGCGGGCCTTATCAGGATAAAGCCGCTTGAAACGCTCGCGGCAAGGGCTTTCAACGCCAGACACGGTGGCGTTGCCGGGGCGTTCATGTTCGGCCTCATATTTGTCCTTTTCGAGGCGCCGACATGCCCTGTATGCGGGCCATTTCTCGTGGTCATCGCGAGCCTCGGCATCATCAGGGAAGATTTCTTCTATGCCGTTATGCTGTTCTTTACATATGCGCTCGGCCAGAGCCTTCCGATAATAATGGCGGGGGTCTTCAGCGGCATAGTCAAATACATACATCCGAAAGTGGAGATCGTCGAGAAGGTGGCGCCGGTCATTGGCGGGAATATCCTTATAGCGCTTGGCATATTATTGTTCATAATGGGATGAAGATGATAGAGACAGGGAAGATAAAGAATTACCTGATAACCGCGGCATTCGTCGCGGCCGTGTTCATCGGGCTGAGCCCGTATATCTCCTACCTGCTTTACAGGCGCGCCGGGGATTATATGAGCGCGTCTATGGTAAGGGACGCGGCAAGGACATACCGCAAGACGCTCTTCTTCGACGCAAGGGATGTGGACTCGCGCAACTGGCTCGCGTATTGCTATAATATACTCGGCGAGAGGGAGAAGGCCGTCGCGGAATACAAGACCGCCATAAAATACGACTCTGACAACGTGACCGCGTATTTCGACCTGGGGGCCATCAAGAGATCTGAGGGGGATATCGCGTCAGCAAAAGAGTATTTCAACAAGGTGCTCGCCTGCAAGAAGAGCCCGAATATCACCGACGGCAATTACAAGTTCTACAAGCGTTCTGCCGGCCACATGCTGCGCATAATCAGGGAGAAATACGGGGATTAGAGCCGCTGACGCTTGACACGGCGCCGCGAATATGATATATTGAGCCTATTCTACCCCACCGAATACCTGTGGAAAATCAAACTTCGGAGAAGGAATTAACATGCAAGAAGAAAAACTATCCGACGATATCAAGAATATCGTCAAAAAATGGGAGGGCAAGAAGGGCAGCCTCATAATGATCCTGCACGATATCCAGAACCTTTACGGGTACGTGCCGCGCGCGACGTCCCTGCAGCTCTCGAAATATATGGACGTGCCGCTCGCGAGGATATATGAGGTCATAACCTTCTACCACTTCTTTAAGCTCCAGCAGCCGGGCAAGCACATGGTGCAGGTCTGCATGGGTACCGCCTGTTACCTTAAAGGTGCCTCGGAATTATTGCACGAATTGCGCGACATACTCGGGGTGCGTGAGGGCGGCACGAGCAAGGACGGGCTTTTCCAGCTTGAGGTAGTAAGGTGCCTCGGATGCTGCGGACTGGCGCCCGTCATGAAGATCGACGAGAAGGTATACAGCAAGGTAAAGAAGGACCGCGTCGCGGACATTATCGCAGAGTATGAAGAGGAGCAGGTCGCCAAATGAGCAAGATAACGAGGGATTCCCTCGAAAACATAGCAAAGCAGAAGAAGCCCGAGGACAAGAACTGGATAAAGGTCGGAATGTCGAGCTGCGGCATTGCCGCAGGAGCCGACAAGGTATTCGATATCCTGACCGAAGAGGCTAAGAAGAGAAATATAAACGTTGCCGTCAAGAAATGCGGCTGCGCCGGGATGTGTTCCGTCGAGCCGCTCGTCGAGGTCAACGTCGAAGGGATGCCGCAGGTCACCTACGGAAGGGTGAACGGCGAAGTTGCGGTGCAGATCCTCGAAGAGCACATCCACAACCATAGGCTGGTCAACGACCATATCTACGACATTCAGGTAAAGAAATAATGGACAAAAAGATCATATATATTAAAGATACAGGTTTTACAGCCGATAGGACGAAGGACGTCCACGCCCTGCTGCTCAACGGCCTCAGGGACCGTGGAATGCAGGATTCAGTCCAGGCGGTGCGCGTAGCGGATATCGGCGCCTACAACCAGGGCGTCGTCGTTAGAGTACTGCCGGACACTACCTACTACAACGTAAAGGACGAAGACCTCGGGCGCATACTCGACTCGGTAAAACAGGGGACGGTTGTCAAGGAGATTGCCTCGCGCAAGGAGCCGAAACAGCTCAGGATAGTCCTGCGCAACTGCGGCGTCATAGACCCCGAGAGCATAGAAGAATATATGGCAAACGAGGGCTACCAGGCCCTGAAGAAGGTCCTCTTCGAGCTTAAGACACAGGATAAAGTTATAGAAGAGATGAAGAAGAGCGGCCTTCGCGGAAGGGGAGGCGCCGGTTATCCTACCTGGATGAAATGGAATTTCGCTAAACAGATGCAGGCCGACCAGAAATACGTCATTTGCAACGGCGACGAGGGCGACCCGGGCGCATACATGGACAGGAGCGTCCTCGAGGGCGACCCGCACTCGGTGGTAGAAGGAATAATGATTGCCGGTTTCTCCGTCGGCGCTTCAATAGGATATTTCTACATCAGGGCGGAATACCCGCTCGCGGTGGAAAGGATACAGAAGGCGATAGACCAGTGCTACTCCAACGGCCTGCTCGGCAAGAACATACTCGGAAGCGGGTTTAATTTCGACCTCGAGATACGCCTCGGCGCCGGCGCGTTCGTATGCGGCGAGGAGACCGCTCTTATCGCATCTATAGAGGGCAGGAGAGGCACTCCGCACCCGCGCCCGCCGTACCCGTCGGTCAAGGGGCTCTGGGACAAGCCTACCGTAATAAACAATGTCGAGACGCTCGCGAATATCCCTTATATCATAAACAGGGGCGGCGACGTTTTCGCGAAGGTCGGCACGCAGACATCCAAGGGCACGAAGGTGTTTGCGCTTACCGGCAAGGTGAAGAACTCCGGCCTCGTCGAGGTGCCTATGGGCACGACGATACGCGAGATCGTATTCGACATAGGCGGCGGCGTATACAACAACAAGAATATAAAAGCGGTCCAGACGGGCGGGCCTTCCGGCGGCGTCATACCGAAGGACTTTCTCGATACGCCGGTCGATTACGAGAATTTACAGAAGCTCGGCTCGATAATGGGCTCGGGCGGCATGATAGTCATGGACGAGGACGACTGCATGGTCGATATCGCGCGGTTTTACCAAAGGTTCTGTTTCGACGAATCGTGCGGAAAATGCTCGCCGTGCAGGATCGGCACCGCGCAGATGCTCGGTTTCCTCGGTAAGATAACCGAGGGGCGAGGCGAAATAGGCGATCTCGACAACATGAGGCGCATAGCGCAGTCGATGCAGAGGGCCGCTCTTTGCGGACTCGGGCAGACCGCGCCGAACCCGGTTGTTTCTACCCTGAGGTATTACGAGGACGAATACAAGGTGCATATCCTCCAGAAGAAATGCCCCTCGAAGAAGTGCCGTAACCTGCTGAGCTACAAGATCATCACGGAGAAGTGCAAGAAGTGCGGCCTCTGCTTCATGAACTGCGAGGCGAAGGCGATAACGGGCAACAAGGATGACGGCTACACCATAGACATGAACAAATGCGTCCGCTGCGGCAGATGTTTCGAG
>JAKLIT010000025.1 GCA_022709465.1 Candidatus Omnitrophota bacterium
GCTCAAGTGGAGCAAGGCCTCTTCGCTCTGGCCGCTGACCTTCGGCCTCGCCTGCTGCGCCATCGAAATGATCGGCACCGGCGCTTCGAGGTTCGATATAGACCGTTTTGGGGCCGGCGTCTTCCGCGCGAGCCCGAGGCAGTGCGACGTCATGATAGTCGCCGGTACCATATGCGTGAAGATGGGCGACTGCATGAAACGGCTTTACGCCCAGATGCCCGAACCCAAATACGTCATTGCGATGGGCAACTGCGCCGTATCCGGCGGCATCTTCTACAACGATACCTATTCCGTCGTAAAAGGCACCGAGGCGCTCGGCATCCCGGTCGACGTGCATATACCCGGCTGCCCGCCGAGGCCCGAAAACCTCCTCTTCGGGATAATGAAACTGCAGGAAAAGATAATGAAGGAGAAGCATGGCAAACGTTGAGGCCCTGGAGATACCCAAGGACGACCTGCTCGAAGCCGCGCGCGGCCTGCTCGACAAGGGCTTCGACAGCCTGCACTGCATAACCGCCGTTGATAACAGGGACCATATCGAACTTATATACAGCTTCTATTCGATGAAGGACCACGCGGCCGCGGTGATCAAGACGCGGCTCGAAGGCGACCTTACCGTCGAAAGTCTCGAGAAATTGTGGAGATCCGCGGACTGGCTCGAGCGTGAGGTCTTTGACCTCTTCGGCGTAAAATTCCTGAACCATCCTGACCTCAGAAGGATACTGAATCCCGAAGAATGGACTATACATCCGTTAAGGAAGACATAACTACCGAGGAGTTCTGGGTGAACATGGGGCCGCAGCACCCGTCCACCCACGGGGTCCTGCGCCTCGAGCTCAAGCTCAGCGGCGAGACGGTCGTCGACAGTATCGTCCATATCGGCTACCTCCACCGCAGCATCGAGAAGATCGCCGAGAAGCGCTCATATACGCAATTCATTCCTTTCACCGACAGGCTCGACTATCTCGCGTCGATGAACAATAACCTCGCCTACGTGCTGGCCGCCGAAAAGCTCATGGGCGTCGAGACAAACGACAGGGCAAAGCATATCAGGGTCATTATGGCGGAACTTAACCGGATAGCGAGCCATCTCTTCGGCGTCACTACATTCACGCAGGACCTCGGCGCCTTCGCCACTCCCCTCTTCTATGGCATGCGCGAGCGCGAGAAGATAGTGGAGTTCTTCGATTCGGTATGCGGCCAAAGGCTGACCTACAATTACATGAGGATAGGAGGCGTCTCGCGCGACCTGCCCGCCGGCTCCGAAGACAAGATAAAAAAGATCATCGCATATATGCGCCCGAAATTGGACGACCTCGAGGCGATGTTCAGCGCGAACAGGATATTCACCGCCAGGACCAAGGGCATAGGCACGTTGACAGGCGAAAAGGCGGTCAATTACGGCGTGACCGGGCCGAACCTGCGCGCTTCAGGGGTCAAATGGGACCTGCGCAAGGATGAGCCATACGAGTGCTACGATAAATTCGATTTCGATATCCCGACGGGTTCAAACGGCGACGCGTGGGACAGGTATAAGGTAAGGATGGAAGAGATGCGCCAGAGCCTGCGCATAATCGAGCAGGCCGTCGGGGGGATACCCGAGGGCGACCCGACGGTAAAGACGGGCAGGATATTAAGGCCGGCGCCGGGGCAGGCGTACGTAAGGAGCGAAAACCCGCGCGGCGAACTCGGGTTTTTTATAGTCAGCGACGGTTCGCCCGCGCCTTACAGGCTAAAGATCCGCGCGCCTTCCTTCTCGAATATCTCGGTACTGCCGGAACTGATAAAAGGCCTTAAGGTCGCTGACGCGGTATGCGTGCTCGGCAGCCTCGATGTGGTAATGGGAGAGATAGACAGATGACCGTCTCCATCCTTACATTCATAATAATGATAACCGTAGGCGTGATGGCGCTCGGTTTTATCGCCGTATCGGCGATGTTCCTTATATGGTGGGAACGCAAGGTCTCGGCGCATATCCAGACACGCTACGGGCCGATGCGCGTCGGCTGGCACGGCGCCCTGCAGTCGGTCGCGGACGTCATAAAGCTGCTGCTAAAGGAGAATATCACCCCGGCGGGAGCGGATAAGGTGATCTGGTGGACAGCCCCCTTCTTCGCGGTTGTGCCGTCGGTAATGGTCTTCGCGCCATTAGGCCACGACCTCAATATCGGCGTGCTTTACATAATGGCGATGACCTCGTTGTGCGTCCTCGGGATATTCATGGCCGGATGGGGCTCGAACAACAAGTATTCCCTGCTCGGAGGCATGAGGTCGGCCGCGCAGATAATCAGCTATGAGATACCGCTTATACTTGCCATGGTAACCGCCGTAATGTTCGCCGGCACGCTCTCCATACAGAAGATCGTCGAGGCGCAGAAAGATGCCTGGTTCGTCTTCCATCCGAGCATGGCAATCGCGTTCCTCGTCTTCCTTATCGCCGGCACAGCGGAGGTCAACAGGACGCCGTTCGACATCCCCGAGGCCGAATCGGAGCTTGTCGCGGGATTCCATACGGAATATTCGGGAATGAAGTTCGCGATGTTCTTCCTCGGCGAGTACACGAACATGCTCATTATATCGGCGCTGGCCGCTGTGTTGTTCCTCGGCGGCTGGAACGGGCCGTTTTTGCATCCGATATTATGGTTCCTCATAAAGACGTACGGGATAGTGACGCTGATGATGTGGATAAGGTGGACGCTGCCGAGGGTCAGGGTGGACCAACTGATGAATTTCGCGTGGAAGGTGCTGACGCCGGTATCGTTCGCTAACCTTGCCGTTGCAGGATGGGTCTTGCTGAAATGATAAAAGCGCTGTTCGTTACGCTGAAGAACATATTCGTGAAGCCGGTGACGATTCAGTACCCGACGCAGAAGATGCCTATGGCCGAAAGGTTCAGGGGGCTCGTAGACCTGCGGACGGAGAAATGCATCAAATGCAACCAGTGCGTGAAAATATGCCCGACATCCTGCCTCGATCTTTCCATGAAGGAAAGCGCCGACAAGAAAAAGGAGTTCGGGCACTTCAAATACAACATGGAGCTGTGCTGTTTCTGCGGTTTATGCGAGCAGGCCTGCCCGACGCAGGCGATCTATATGAACAAGATCTACGAAATATCCGTTTACGGGCACGATAAATTACACATCAACCTTTTGGACTCCGGTAAATATGATGAATGGGCTCATCCGACAGTTAGGTGATATCGTAAACAATTACGGGCTGCCGCAGGATTTCGTAGTGCAGGCCTCCTTCTACGTCATTGCGGGGCTTGCCTGCGTATTCGCGTTCGGCGTCGTGGCCATGCGCAATATATTCCATTGCGCGGTCTCGCTCGCGCTCTGCCTGTTCTGCGTCGCAGGGGTCTACCTCTTCCTTAACGCTGAGTTCCTTGCAATAGTCCAGGTGCTCATATACGTCGGCGCGATCGTCGCTCTCTTCATCTTCGCGATAATGCTTACGGCAAATATCGAGGACCGCTCGATAAGGCAGGCGAACAGGCAAGTCCTCGTGTCGGCCGCCGTCGCCGTTGCCATATTATCTTTCTTTATCTCCATAATAGTCGCCGCCCCCTGGAAAACCGCACCCGCAGGTGCATCGTCAGGGCCCAGGTTGGAGGATATCGGCCGGGCGCTCATGTCCGCATACGCGCTTCCTTTTGAGTTCATCTCCCTTATCCTGCTCGCCGCGCTCGTCGGGGCGATAGTGATAGGAAAGGTCAAGAAGTGATGATACCCCAAAGCCATTTTCTCATATTAGGGGCGGTCCTCTTCGCGATAGGGCTCTACGGCGCGTTGACGCGCAGGACGGCGATCGGGATACTGATGTCGATAGAGCTGATATTGAACGCCGCGAACATAAACCTGATAACGTTCAATAAATTCATCGGCGGGCCCGACGGCTTGGGGCAGGTCTTCGCGCTCTTCGTCATAGCGATAGCCGCCGCTTCCGCGGTGATAGGGCTTGTGCTTGTGATAGCCGTCTACAGGAACATGAAAACGATATTCACGGAGAAGATGAACATACTGAAATGGTAAGATACGCGCACCTTATACCGCTCTTCCCTTTTGCCGCCTTTGCGGTTAACATCCTTTTCGGGCGCAAGCTCAGGAAGGCGGCGGCGTTCGTCTCTATAAGCGCCTCGTTCATTTCGCTTGCCATCGCCGCGGTGACCTTCATCGGGAACGCGCGTTACGGCGAGGGCTCGTATATGGTCGGCCGCTGGCTTTCGTTCGGCGGGATCCCCCTGGATTTCGGCGTAACGGTAGACCCGTTGTCGTGCATGATGCTTATGGTCGTGACCGTAGTGGGCACGCTTATACAGATATATTCCATCGGGTATATGCGCGATGACGCGCGTTTTTCGAGGTTCTTCGCCTACATGTCGCTGTTCATGGGCTCGATGCTCGGCCTCCTGCTCTCCGATAATTTCGTGATGCTCTACATATTCTGGGAAGGCGTGGGGCTCTGCTCGTACCTGCTCATATCCTTCTGGTTCGAGCGGCCGGCTGCCGCCAGGGCGGGCATGAAGGCGTTCATAACCACGAGGATAGGCGATACCGGCCTGCTGATAGGGATACTGCTGCTATTCTTCACCACGAAGACCCTCTATTTCAGGGACCTCGGAAACCTCGGGATAAACGACGCGATGCTTACGGCCATCGCGCTGCTGATATTCTGCGGCGCGGTCGGAAAATCGGCGCAATTCCCGCTGCACGTATGGCTTCCCGACGCGATGGAAGGGCCGACGCCTGTCTCGGCGCTCATACACGCGGCGACGATGGTAGCCGCGGGCGTATACCTCGTCGCGCGCACCTACGGGCTCTTCCTTTCGCACCATTCATCGCTTATCTGGGTCGCGTATATAGGCGCCATAACCGCGCTCATGGCGGCGACCATCGCGACGGTAAATACCGATATCAAGCGCATACTCGCATACTCGACGGTAAGCCAGTTGGGGCTTATGATGCTCGCGCTCGGCGCCGGCGGCTATAACGGCGGCACATTCCACCTGATGACGCACGCGTTCTTCAAGGCCCTGCTCTTCCTCTGCGCGGGAAGCGTAATACACGCCGTCCACACCCAGGACATATTCAAGATGGGCGGGCTGCTGGGCAAGATGAAGGCCACCGGGTGGACGCTCATAATAGGCGCTCTCGCGATAGCCGGCGTGCCGCCGCTGTCGGGGTTCTGGTCGAAGGACGAGATGCTCTCCGAGATCCTGGCTGAAGGCCATCCTGTCCTCTTCGGCATCGCCGTCGCGACATCCCTTCTTACGGCATTCTATATGTTCCGCCTGGTCTTTGTCGTGTTGTTCGGCAAACCGCGCTCGGAACTGCACGCGCACGAGTCGCCCGCCGTCATGACCGTCCCCCTCGGGATACTCGCGGTATTCTCGATATTAGCGGGGTTCTTCAGGCCGGTGGAATTCGACCCGCTCATGGCGGGCGTATCGATAGCGATCTCGGCCGCGGGGATAGGGATAGCGTATGTATTCTATATAACGGATAACAAGGTACTGCCGGCCTCTTTTCGTTCGAGGTTCGCGTTCCTGTACAAACTCATATCAAATAAATATTATGTCGACGAAATATACGAGGTGTTAATAATAAGGCCGGTTATGCGGCTCGCGGGCATCGCCGCCGCGTTCGATTCGAGGGCCGTCGACGGCGCCGTAAACCTTACGGCATATCTTTCCGTAATAGCCGGAAAAGTGCAGGCCTGGTTCGACCTGTATGTCGTCGACGGAATAGTGAACATGACGGCCAACATAACGTGGCTCTGTTCCGCGGTATTCCGCCGGCTCCAGACCGGTTTCGTCCAGAATTACATACTGATAGCGTTCTTCGGGCTTGCGATAATGATACTGATAAAATTGACAGGAGGTCAGTGATGCCTTTTCCGTTATTGAGTTCCATAATATTCCTGCCGCTTTTGGCGGGCCTGTTTATCCTTTTCGTCCCGAAGGACAGGACGGGCCTGATAAAGGGCATCGCGACCGCCGCGACCGGCATAACGCTGCTGCTGGCGGTAGCGGCCGTTACGGGTTTCGACTATAACAATACCGCCATGCAGTTCGCCGAGAAAGCATCATGGATACCTCAGGTGAACATCAACTACCACCTCGGCATCGACGGGATAAGTATAGGCCTCGTCTTCCTGACGGCCCTGCTCGGCTTCCTCGCGTGCATCGGTTCGTACGGGATCAAGGAGCGGCAGAAAGAATACTACTTCCTCTACCTTTTGCTCAACACCGGCATGCTCGGCACTTTCCTCGCCCTGGACCTCTTCCTCTTCTATGTCTTCTGGGAGGTAGTGCTCGTCCCGATGTATTTCCTGATAGGCATATGGGGCGGCCCCCGCAGGGAATACGCCGCGATAAAGTTCTTCATATATACTCTGGCGGGGTCGGTCTTCATGCTCCTCTCTATCCTGGCGCTTTATTTCACGTCACAGCCGCATACGTTCAACATGCTCGAGTTAGCTTCGACCGGGAACGGCCTCGCTAAGGGCCTGCAGATAATGGTATTCATCGGTTTCTACCTCGGGTTCGCGATAAAGGTGCCGGTGTTCCCTTTCCATACGTGGTTGCCCGACGCTCACGTCGAAGCCCCGACGCCGATCAGCGTGCTGCTCGCGGGCGTCCTGCTTAAAATGGGCGGGTACGGCTTCTTCAGGATAAGCTACCCGATACTTAAGGACGCCGCCGTATATTTCGCGCTTCCGTTCGCGATACTCGGCTTGATTAATATTGTTTACGGCGCGTTCGTCGCGATGGCGCAGACGGACTTCAAGAAGATGGTCGCGTACTCTTCGGTAAGCCACATGGGGTTCGTGATGCTCGGGCTCGCGAGCATGACGGTCACCGGTTTCAACGGGGCACTGATGCAGATGTTCAACCACGGCGTCATAACCGGCGGCATGTTCCTCCTTGTCGGCGTGCTGTATGACCGCGCCCACACGAGGGATCTCGACAAGTTCGGCGGCCTCGGGGTTAAGATGCCGGTATATTCGGGCGTGCTTATAGTATTTACTCTCGCCTCCCTGGGCCTTCCGGGCCTCAGCGGGTTCGTAAGCGAGTTCATGTCGCTCATGGGAGGTTTCATCTCTTTCCGGCTCATAACGATCATATCCGTGCTCGGCATCGTGGTAACCGCGGGGTATTTCCTTTATATGATACAGCGCGTGCTGCTCGGGCCGCTGAATAACGCATGGGCCGGCATCGAGGATATCAACAAGCGCGAGCTCTTCACTCTCGTGCCGCTGATGGCGGTCGTGATAGTTATCGGCGTCTATCCTCTGCTGATACTGAATTACCAGTCAGGGGCAATAACGGAACTCGTCCGTCACATCGGAGGATTATTCCTTTGAACGTCGCGGAAAGCGTAAAATTCTTCCTGCCGGAACTGATACTTGCGGCGTCAGCGGTCACAGCGCTGATAGCGGGCCTCTTTATAAGGAAGAAGGCCGTCCTCGGCGTATTCTGCCTCGCGGCCATACTGCTTTCGATATTATACATGCCGCACAGCTATGAGGCGGCGGGCCCGCTATTCTCCGGCATGCTGCTCAACGATACGTTCTCGGAGTTCTTCAAGGAGATATCCCTGCTTGTCGTAGGGCTCGTAATACTGGTATCGCTCGGATACAAGCCGTTCTCCGATGAGGACGCGGGCGAATATTATTTCCTGCTGCTTGCGGCCACCGTGGCCATGATGGTCGCCGCATCCTCTAACAACCTGATGATGATATACATATCTCTTGAGGCGATATCGCTGGTCTCCTATATGCTGACCGCTTTCCTTAAACGCGACCCGTTCTCGAGCGAAGCCGCGCTAAAGTATTTCCTATTCGGCGCGCTGGCTACCGGGGTAATGCTCTACGGCATATCGTTCGTTTACGGCCTCTTCGGCACGACGGACCTTTCTGCGATATCGGGCGTGATAAACGCCGGTGGCGCGAACTCGCTCGCCGCCGCTGTTGCCCTGCTGCTGGTATTCGCGGGGCTCAGTTTCAAATGCGCGCTCGTGCCGTTCCATATGTGGGTGCCTGATGCCTACCAGGGCGCGCCGACCCCGATAACCGCCTTCCTGTCCTCCGGGCCCAAGGCGATAGGTTTCGCGATACTCGTCAGGGTCTTCCTGAAGAATTTCTTCCCGATGTTCACCGGCTGGGCGGATATAGCACAGGTTGTCGCGATAATCACGATGACCGCCGGTAATATCATCGCTATCAACCAGGAAGATATCAAGCGCATGCTCGGTTATTCGTCGATAGCGCAGGCCGGCTATATCCTTATAGGGTTTGTCGTCGGGACGTCCCTCGGCATACAGGCGATCATGTACTACCTTTTAGCATATGTGCTGATGAATATAGGCGCGTTCGGGTGCGTCGTCCTCGTCTCGAACTCGATCAAGAGCGACCACATCGAGGAGTACAGCGGGCTCTCGAAACGGGAACCCGTCCTCGCATTCATGCTGACGGTCTTCCTGTTGTCGCTTGCGGGCATACCCCCTCTCGCGGGTTTCTTCGGCAAGTTCCTCGTCTTTGCCGCCGCGATACAGTCGAAATACTATGTGCTCGCTGTGGCCGGCGTCGTCAACAGCGTGCTGGCGGTTTTCTATTATGTAAAGGTCGTTAAGTTCATGTACCTGAACGAACCGCGCACTTTTGTCAGGGAACGGAAACCGTTGTCGGTGAAACTCGCGCTTGTCATCGCGTTGATAGGCGTGCTCGCAGCGGGCTTCTTCCCCGTACCGTTCCTCAGATGGATAGGAAGCTCCCTACTGTAAATATGATGAAAAGAAGCATCGCCATAGCGATACTGCTGGCCTTCGCGCCGGTAACATACGCCGATACAATCTATCTTAAGAACAAGGGCGTGCTGAAAGGGGTCATAAGGGCCGAGGACACCTACCGCGTGACTCTCGCGATAGGCACAGGCACGATGAAGATATCCAGGGACCAGATCGAATCCATCGAGAAGGCCTCCGAAAAGGAAAACGCAGCGATCGAGGCCGCCGCCAGGAAGAAAGCTATCGAAAAAGGCGCACTCGTCCCCGATTCTTTCGCTGATACAGCCAAGAAGCTTCGTGAACTGATAGCGGGCAGGAAAGCCGCTGACGACGCGAAGAAACGGCTCGACGATGCTAAGGCCTCCCTCACGTCAAAAAAGAAGAAGTATAAGAATCTCAGGGCAAAATTCGACGTGGTCAACGGAAAGGTGGCCGGGATGGACCCGCAGAGTGACATAATGAGCTATAACCGTTATATAACAGAGATGAACTCGCTGAATAGCGAGATCTCATCGCTCGTAGAGGAACTGAATACGCTCAGCGTTAAAGTCCCGGAATTTGAGCGCAATTACTGGAAGGCGATCACCGAATACGGCAATGCCGTCGGGAACTTCCGTCTCGAGCTCGACAAGAAGGTCGAAGATATGAAGGAACGCGGCATCAGCGAAGAGGAATCCCTTTATGCTGCCGTAGCGTCGAAATCGCTTTCTGATATCGAAAAGGGCCTCAGCAAGGACTCGGTCGCGCTGACAAAAACCGCGAACGGCATGACGGTCAAGGCGGTCCTGAACGGGAGCACGACCTGCCTGCTGGCCGTAGATACGGGCGCATCGATAGTCGTGATATCTCGCGAAATTGCGCGAAAGATAGAAACTAACCCGAATGACACTATAGAGGGCGTTAATTTCACGCTGGCGGACGGCAGCACCACGAAGAGCGACGTAATAATGGTCAAGAGCATAAGGGTCGGCAATTCGACCGCCTATGACGTTCCTGTCGCGGTTTCGGACAACCCTCCGGGCCAAGGCATAGACGGCCTGCTCGGGATGTCGTTCCTCGGCAATTTTAATATCAAGATGGACGTCGCGAACGAAAAGCTTGTCCTTGAGACGATCAAATAATTGTGATAGAATATGAAAGATAAGAAGGCGGAATTCTACAGGCTGACTAAGATTTGGGGGCTTCTCTCCTTCGTCCCCGTAGTCCTGGCCGCGGGCCCACTGGCGGGATACTTCCTAGGCGAATTCCTGGAAAAAAAGATAGGATTCGCGCCTTACCTTTCGCTCGTTTTCATGGGGCTTGGCTTCTACACGGGCGTAAGGGAGATAATAAAAATACTCAAGATCATACATAAAGATGACAGAGACGCACACGGCACAACCTGAACTCCCTAACCTCGTAGGGCTCTTGGCAGAGAAGCTCGAAGGGACGCCTTTTGCGCACTTCTTGCATCTCTATGAGAACATAATATACTCGCTCATTATCGTCGCGCTCGTATCCCTGCTGGCTTTTTTCGCGTCCCGCAGGAACTCGATGGTGCCGGGGCGGCTCCAGTTGTTCATGGAGATCGTCGTCGGGGGGCTCGATGACTTTGTATGCGGGATACTCGGCCCAAAAGGGAAGAGGTTCACGCCGTTCATCGGGACGCTCTTCATCTATATACTGCTAATGAACCTGATGGGCATGGTCCCGTTCATGAAGTCATCGACGTCAAGCCTTTCCACTACTGCGGCGCTTGCGGTTTGCGTCTTCCTGTACGTGCAGTTCACAGCCATAAAGGAGAACGGCATCCTTGGATACCTGGACCATCTCGCGGGAAACCCGAGAGGCGTTATTGCGTTCACGGTATTTATACCGGTGCTGCTCTTCTTCATACATATAATATCTGAGCTCGTAAAACCGCTGAGCCTCTCGCTGCGTCTCGCGAACAACATTTGGGCCGAAGACATGCTCCTCGCGGTATCTTCGCAGTTCGGCCTCGGAGGCGTGCCGCTGTTCCTTTTCAATATGTTCATTACCCTTCTAGGGGGAATGATACAGGCGATCGTCTTCTGCCTGTTAAGCACGGTGTATTTTGCGCTTGTAATGCCTCACCATGAGGAATCAACATGACTCCTGTCGGAGTCTACAATTAAAAGGAGGTACGAAGATGGACAGTAAAGCAATGCTCTCGATATCGGTCCCTATAGGGCTCGCTATAGCGGCCTTCGGTTCCGCTATCGCCCTCGGAAAAGCCGTAGCCGCCGCGATGGAAGCGACCGCTAGGCAACCCGAGGCCTCAATGAAGATCCTTATCAACATGATAGCCGGATGCGCCCTTATCGAAGCCCTCACGATATACGCGCTCGTGCTTTCGTTCTCTCTGATGGGGAAGATATAATACCCCGCGATGGAACTCTTAAGGTCTTTAAGCGCTAACGAGGTAGTGGCGCAGGTCGTCAGTTTCCTGCTGCTGCTTACGCTGCTGCGCATATTCGCCTGGAAGAAGCTCCTGAAGATGCTCGACGACAGGCGCGAGAGGATCGCGTCGGAATTCAGGAAGATCGATGAGGCGCAGTCCGCGGTCGAGAAACTCAGGGCCGATTACGACAAGCGGCTTGCCGGGATAGAGGCCGAGGCCCGCGCGAAGATCCAGGAAGCAGTAGCCGAAGGCAAGAAGGTCTCGCAGGAGATACGGGAAGGCGCGAGGCAGGAAGCGCGCACTATACTCGACAAGGCGCAGGAGAATATCGAGATTGAGGTCTCGAAAGCGAAGCAGGAGCTAAAGGAGAAGGTCGTCGAGCTTACCCTCGGCACCACGGAAAAACTGCTCAAGGAGAAGATCACCGATGAGAAGGACAGGAAGCTGGCTTCCGAATTCCTCGATGACCTGGAGAAGGTGAAATGAACGACCGTTCGGTCGCGAGAAGGTACGCCGAGGGATTCCTTGATTACGCCAAGGAGAGCGTGGGCGCGAAGGCCGGGCTCGAGGACCTGATGTCGCTCGGAAAGATGCTCGAGGCGGACCCCGAACTGCTGAGATTCCTCAAGAACCCGGAGATATCGTACAAGGACAAGGCGGCATTTATAGATAAGGTGTTCGAGGGGACATTCTCCGAGCAGACGCGCGAATTCATGAAGCTTATAGTCGAAAAGCGCCGCAGTGACGAGGCCCCGAATATCGCGCTCGAAGCGAAGGAATTTTACTATCGCGAGATGGGGATAGAGCGCGCGCTCATAAAGAGCGCGAAACCCCTCCCCCCCGCCATGCTTGAGTCCATAAAAAAGAGGCTTGAAGGCAAGGTGGGCAAAAAACTTGAGGTAGAGGTAGAGGTCGACCCCTGGCTTATCGGCGGGGTGCAGGCCACGGTCGGGAATATCGTGATAGACGGCTCGGTAAGAAGGAAACTTTCCGAATTGAGGGAGCATCTAATGGAAATAAAGGTGGATTGACATGGCACTAAGACCGGAAGAAGTCACTTCAGTCATAAAGGGCGAGCTTGAGAAGTTCAAGTCCAAGATGAAGATGGAGTCCGTCGGGACGATACTCCAGGTCGGCGACGGGATAGCGCGGGTCTACGGGCTCGATGACGCGATGATGGGAGAGTTAGTCGAACTCCCCGGCGGGGTAATGGGCATGGTCCTGAACCTCGAGGAAGAAAGCGTCGGTATCGCCATCTTCGGGTCCGACGAGAATATCAAGGACGGCGATACCGTCAAGCGGACCGGAAAGATCGCGCAGGTGCCTGCGGGCAAGGCGCTCGTAGGCAGGGTCGTCGACGCGCTCGGCAACCCGATAGACGATAAAGGCCCTGTAGTCGCGGACAGGTTCAGGCCCATCGAAGGCCATTCGCCTAACGTCATACAGCGCCAGCCGGTCAAGGAGCCTCTGCAGACAGGTATCAAGGCCATAGATTCGATGATACCTATAGGGCGCGGCCAGCGCGAGCTGGTCATAGGCGACAGGCAGACCGGGAAGACCGCCATTGCCATTGATACGATAATCAACCAGAAGGATAAAGGCGTATACTGCATATATGTAGCGATCGGGCAGAAGCTTTCTACGATCGTCTCTGTATCGGAGACGCTCGCGAAATACGGCGCGATGGAATATACGACGATAGTCAGCGCACCGGCCGAATCCCCCGCCCCGCTGCAATACCTCGCGCCATACGCGGGCTGCGCGATGGGCGAGGAGTTCATGTATAACGGCAAGCACGCGCTGGTCATTTACGACGACCTTTCGAAACACGCGCAGGCGTACAGGCAGCTCTCGCTGCTGTTGAGGCGTCCGCCTGGGCGCGAGGCGTATCCGGGAGACATATTCTATCTGCATTCAAGGCTGCTCGAGCGCGCCGCTAAACTTTCTGACGAGCTTGGCGGCGGTTCCCTTACCGCCCTGCCGTTCATAGAGACGCAGGCCGGCGACATCACGAGCTACATACCG
>JAKLIT010000026.1 GCA_022709465.1 Candidatus Omnitrophota bacterium
AAGCTTGCGCTGAAGTCCGACCCGGGTTCTTCCACGGTAAACACGAGGATAGCCCTCGATTACATAAGGCTCAACAAGCCCGACGAGGCATCGAAGTACCTCGATACCGCCATAGCGAAAGACCCCGACGATACGAAGGCCAGGTTCATCCTCGCTCTGCTCTATACGATAAACAAGGACTACGACAGGGCGGCCAGGCAGTACGAGGAGATAGTAAAGAGGGACCCGCACGACATAAAAGCCCTCGCTTCGCTCGCGGACCTCTATGTATTGCAGCAGAAGATAGAGGAAGCGGCGCAGGCCTACGAGAATATCCTGAAGGAAGGCAAGAGCTCGAGCCTGATCCATTTTACCCTCGGGATCTTTTACAGCAAATTAGAGAAGTATGATGAGGCGCTTTCGCATTTCAACGAGGCGCTGAAGATCGACCCGGATTACTCCGAGGCGCGGCTGAGCAGGGCGATACTCTACGAGCTCAGGGGCGATTATCCGAAGGCCGAGGAGGACTACAGGAAGATACTCGAGGCCGAGCCGCTGAACACGAAAGTATACAAGCTGCTCGCGCACGCGTATTACAGGGACGGCAAGACCGGCGAGGCGATAAAGGCGTATAAGCTCGCAGTCGACCTCGAACCCGACAAGGCGGACGGTTACCTCGAGCTCGCGTACCTGTATCTTAACGAGAAGAAGCCCGACGAAGCGATAAAGCTGCTCGATAAGGCGGCGGCCCTTAAGGATGAGCCGATGATAAGCATCGTCTATATAGTAAAGGGCATGGCGTATTCGCAGAAGGGGCTCGATGACGAGGCGGTCAAATCGCACAAGAGGGCGGTCGAGCTAGCGCCTAATGACGCGGAAGGGTATTTTTATCTCGGCGCCGCATACGAGAAGCAGGGCGACAAAGAGAACGCGAAAGCGCAGCTGAAGAAGGCGATAGAGCTGAACCCGAAACACGCCGACGCGCTGAACTACCTCGGGTACATGTACGCAGAAGAGGGAGTGAACCTCGACGAGGCGGTGGGGATGATAAAGCGCGCGATCGAGATCAGCCCGAACAACGGCGCATACGTCGACAGCCTCGGCTGGGTCTATTACCGGAAGGGCATGACCGACGAGGCGATAGCGCAACTCGAGAAGGCGATAACGCTCTACGGCAAGGACCCGATATTATACGACCATCTCGGCGACGCTTATTCGAAGAAGGGACTCAAGGACAAGGCGAAGGAATGCTGGAAGAAGTCCCTGGAACTGAAACCCGACCAGAAACAGGTCAGGGAAAAACTGGAAAAATCCGAAAGAGCCCAAAAATAGATGAACAGGCCAAACGTAGAACAGCTTAAGGGGATAGCGAAGGAGATAAGGAAGGACGTCGTGACGATGCTTTCCGAGGCGGGCTCGGGGCATACCTCCGGTTCTCTTTCATGCGTCGATATAATAGTCACGCTGTATTATTACAAGCTCCAGAACGACCCGAAGGACCCCAAGTGGGCCGATAGGGACAGGTTCATACTTTCGAAAGGCCACACGTGCCCGACGCTATACGCGGTGCTCGCGCGCAGGGGGTTCTTCCCTTGCGAGGCGCTCATGACGCTGCGCAAGCGCGGCTCGATATTGCAGGGGCACGCGAGCCTTTGCACACCCGGATGCGAGGCGTCGACCGGTTCGCTGGGCCAGGGGCTTTCGATAGCCAACGGTGTCGCGCTCGCCGGGCGGCTCGACTTCAAGGACTACAGGGTATACTGCCTTATGGGCGACGGCGAGCAGGACGAGGGCCAGGTATGGGAGGCCGCGATGACCGCCGCGCATTACAAGATAGACAACCTCTGCGCGATAATAGATTATAACAAGCAGCAGATAGACGGATGGCTCAGCGACGTCAAGAACATCGAACCGCTCAGGGAGAAATGGTCGGCGTTCGGATGGAACGTCATCGAGGCGGACGGCCATGATTTCAAGCAGCTGATGGACGCGCTCGACAAGGCGGAGATGATAAAGGGCAAGCCGACAGTCATAATCGCCCATACGGTCAAGGGCAAGGGCGTATCGTTCATAGAGAAGAACTCGGTCGGTTTCCACGGCACGGCACCCAAGAAGGCCGACCTGGAAAAGGCCATAAAAGAGATAGAAGAGGGGATATAATTAAATGGCTGACCTGAAACCTACACGCGATGGGTTCGGAGAAGCGCTCGTCGAGATCGGGAAGATAAACCAGAACGTCGTTGTGCTCTCCGCCGACCTTACGTCCTCGGTGAGGGCCAACTGGTTCAGGGACAAGTATCCCGAGAGGTTCTTCGATTTCGGGGTCGCCGAGCAGGACATGATGTCCGCGGCCGCCGGCTTCGCTCTGGGCGGCAAGATACCTTTCGCGGCAACGTTCGGCATATTCGCGTCGGGCCGCGCATGGGACCAGATACGGCTGTCGATATGCCACATGAACCTTAACGTGAAAGTCGTCGGAAGCCACGGCGGTATCTCCGTCGGGCCGGACGGCGCATCGCACCAGGCGCTCGAAGAGATAACGTTGATGCGCGTGCTTCCAAACATGACCGTCATCGTGCCGTGCGATTCGGAAGAGGCGCGACTCGCCACGCTTGCCGCGGCCGCCCATAAGGGGCCCGTCTACCTGAGGCTCGGGCGCGAACCGTTCCCGATCATAACGGATTACAAGGGGGATTATAAGATAGGGAAAGCCGTGACTATGGCCGACGGTTCGGACCTCACGATAGTCGGCACCGGCATAATGGTCCAGGAGGCGATGAATTCCCTCGCAGAGCTTAAGAAGCTGGGCATATCGGCGCGCGTGATAGACCTGCATACGATAAAGCCGATAGACAAGGATACGCTTATAAAGGCAGCAAAGGAGACGGGAGCGATAGTCACCGCGGAAGAACATACGGTTGTGGGCGGCATGGGAAGCGCCGTCGCCGAGGTGCTCGCGGAGAACCAGCCCGTGCCGGTCCGCATGGTCGGCATGAGGGACAGGTTCGGCGAATCGGGAGAGGCGAGGGACCTCATGAAATATTTCGGCCTCGACTCCGCAGGCATAGTGAAGGCCGCACTCGAAGTCCTCAAGCTGAAAAAGTAATGCCTTCAGTAACTTTAAAGTCACCCGCCAAGATAAACCTTTACCTTAGGGTCCTCGGCAAGAGGCCCGACGGTTACCACGACATAGAGACCGTCTTCGAACGCATAGACCTCTGCGACGAGCTGTCTTTCAGGCCGATACCCGAGCAGATAACGGTCAAATGTGATAACCCGCAAGTGCCTTGCGACCAGCGCAACCTCGTCCATAAAGCCGCCCAGATGCTGAAGGACCGCTATGCCATACCCTCCCTCGGCGTTGAGATAACATTAAAGAAGAATATACCGGTTGCCGCGGGTTTGGGGGGCGCCAGCTCGAATTGCGCCTATACGCTGCGCGGCCTGAACGAATTGTGGGGGCTTAAACTGGGAAAGCAGGAGCTGTTCGAGATAGGCAGCGCGATAGGGGCCGATGTCGCCTTCTTCTTGCTGGATGCAGGCAGGGCGATAGGCCGCGGCAAGGGCGAGGCCCTTGAGGCGGTGCCCCAGGGCGCCGGTTTCTGGTACCTCCTCGTGAACCCGGGCTTCCCGGTGCTCGCAAAAGACGCCTATCAGGGCCTAAATTTGGGCTTGACACCCACCCCCGGCCATAGTAAAATCAATCCCGCGTCTCTTGAGGGTATCGACACCGATAGGCTTAAGGGGCTAATATTTAACAGTTTAGAAGACCCGGTGGTTCGCAAGCACGTTGCCATCTCCGAGATCAAGTCAGAAATCACCAGATCCGGGCTTAAAGTAGTAATGATGAGCGGAAGCGGGCCAACTGTCTTTGGAGCGGCCTCAACTAAGGGAGAGGTCCTCGATGCCAGGAGCAGGCTTGCGTTAAAGGAAGGCTGGCAGGCCTTTATTGCGTCGACGCTTTGGTAGGCCGGCCGCTTTCATCCATGGCAAAAAGGAGCGGGTCAGATGGTCATTACCGAGGTAAGGGTCTTTCTTAAGGAAGGGCAGGACAAAAAACTAAAAGCATACGCAACAGTGACATTTGACAACTGTTTTGTAGTCCGGAATATAAAGGTAATAGAAGGGCAGAAGGGATTGTTCGTCGCGATGCCTTCGAGGAAGATGAAGGAGTCGTGCCCGAAGTGCAGGTTCAAGAACGTTGTTCGTTCAAAATATTGCAATAACTGCGGCGGCAACCTTGAGGCGATCGTCCGACCGGCGGCAAAATCGCCGGAGGAAGAGGCCTCGGCCCGCCAGTCGGAACATAAAGATATAGCCCATCCAATCACTCTCGAGTTCAGGGAGCTGATCCAGAAGAAGGTCCTGGACGCTTTCGATGTCGAGAAGAAAAAGGGCCCCGCCCCCGTCAGAGGGGGAGATTACGCAGAAGAAGAGGACTAGCCCTAGTTTGAATTCTTCTGCCCGGTAGTGTAAAGGTAGCACACGAGAATTTGGATCTCGGCGTTGAGGTTCGAATCCTCACCGGGCAACCAGTGCGGGATATATAATATGGCAGAAAGATGCTCGTTTTGCGGGAAATCCCGCGAAAAAGTTAAGAAGCTTTTCTCCGGGCAAGGCGCATACATCTGTGAGAGCTGCGTCAAGCTTTGCAGCCAGATACTGTCCAGCGACGAGGAAGAGGAGCTAAAGACCAAACGGGAATCAAAGGTCAAAGAGCTCCTGAAGCCCGCGGAGATAAAGCGCCAGCTCGACCAGTACATAATCGGCCAGGAGCGCGCAAAGCGCCAGCTTTCTGTCGCCGTCTACAACCATTACAAGAGGATAATAACGCAGGCCCAGAACCGCGATGTCGAGTTCGAGAAATCGAACGTGCTGCTCATCGGCCCGACCGGTTCGGGAAAGACGCTCTTGGCCAGGACGCTCGCGAAGGTCCTCGACGTGCCGTTCGCGCTCTGCGACGCCACGCCGCTAACCGAGGCAGGGTATGTCGGAGAGGACGTCGAGAACGTGCTGCTGCGGCTCCTGCAGGCGTGCAATTACGACGTGAAGCGCGCGCAGTTCGGGATAATATATATCGACGAGATAGACAAGATAGGAAAGACGCAGGAGAACGTCTCGGTCACGAGGGACGTCTCGGGCGAGGGTGTCCAGCAGGCGCTGCTTAAGATACTCGAAGGCACGACCGCTAACGTACCGCCTCAGGGCGGGAGGAAGCATCCCCAGCAGGAATATATCCAGATAGACACGACGAATATACTGTTCATATGCGGCGGGACATTCTCGACGCTCGACAAGATAATCGAGCGCAGGGCCGGCAAGAAGACGATAGGGTTCAATAACCAGGATGACAGGACGAAGAAGCTCGGCGAGGTGCTCTCACAGGTAGAGCCCGAAGACCTGCTGAAGTTCGGGATGATACCCGAGTTCGTCGGGCGTTTCCCGGTAGTCGCGACACTGAACCCGCTCGACGAAAAGGACCTCGTCGAGGTCCTCGTAAGGCCGCGGAACTCGCTGATAAAGCAGTACACGAAATTTTTCGAGATGGAGAACGTGAAGCTTTCGTTCCCGGACGAGGCGCTTGCCGCTATCGCGAAGAAAGCGATGCACAAGGGCACGGGGGCCAGGGCGCTGCGCTCGATACTCGAGGAGATAATGTTCGAAGTGATGTATGATATCCCTTCTCAGAACGAGATTGCGGAGTGCGTCATCACGCCCGAGTGCATAACGCGCGGGGTCAAGCCCATACTGATCACCCGCGACGAAGATAAAGACAAGCGTAAGATAGCGTAGAAGGCGGTTTAATTGAGCGGTTTCGGCTGCATAATCCTTGCCGCCGGCAAGGGCACGCGATTTTTTTCGGATACCCCGAAAGTCCTGCATGACCTGCACGGTGAACCTGTCCTGCAGCATGTCCTGGATACGGCCAAGTCGGCCGGATTCGGCCGCCCCATCGTTGTTGTAGGGCGCGGATCCGCCGCCCTGGAGAGCTTTCTCAAAGGCCGCGCCGTGCCGGCCGTCCAGAAGAGGCAGCTCGGGACCGCCGATGCCGTTAAGTCCGCCGAAAGGCAGCTTTCGAAGTATGATGACGTCGCGGTCCTCTACGGCGACGTTCCGCTCGTCCGGCAGCAGACGCTGAAGTCGCTGGTCGCTTCGCATAAGGCATCGGGCGTATCGTGCACGGTGCTGACAGTCGATATGGCCGACCCGTCGGGATACGGGAGGATCGTGCGCGGCCCCTTCGGCGGGGACATCGAAGCTATCGTCGAGGAGAAAGAGGCGTCCGCGGAAGAGAGGAAGATACGCGAGATAAACGTCGGGCTATACTGTTTTGACCGCCGTGATCTTTTTGGCGCAATCAGGAAAATAAGGCGATCTAAAGTAAAAAAAGAATATTACCTGACGGACGCCGTGGCGATACTGATATCCGGGGGGAAGCGGGTCAGGGCTTTCAAAACCGGGGACCCCGATGAGTCGATCGGGATGAACTCGAGGTCTGATTTGGCTAACGCGTATTCGATCATAAGCAGGAGGAAGTCCGCGGAGCTGAACAAGGGTTCCGTGACGGTGCTCGACCCGTCCTCCACGTTCATAGCGCCGGACGCGAGGATCGGCAGGGACACGGTGATCTACCCTTTCACGGTCATCGAGAAGGATGTCGTGATAGGCAGGCGCTGCTCGATAGGACCGTTCTGCAGGCTCAGGCCCGGCACCGTAATCGAAGACGGGGCCGAGGTGGGGAATTTCGTCGAAATTGTTCGCTCGACCTTGGGGTCTCGCTCCAAAGCCAAGCACCTGACGTACCTCGGCGATTCGGTCATCGGGAAGGGGGCCAACATAGGATGCGGTACCATCACGGCGAATTATGACGGCAGGAAGAAGAGCAGGACGTCCGTGGGGGATAAAGCGTTTATCGGGAGCGGCACGGTACTCGTCGCGCCCGTTAAGATCGGCGCCGGCGCGATAACGGGCGCCGGAAGCGTCGTGTTAAAAAATAAAAATGTGCCGGCGCGCAGTGTCGCGGTAGGGGTACCGGCGAGGATATTGGACAGGTCTAAAAACAAAAAGGGCAAAAGATGAAGATCAACGGTAACCTGCTTGTTTTTTCCGGGAATGCGAACCCCGCGCTTGCAAAGAGGATATGCGCCCACCTGAAGGTGCGCCTCGGCAACGCTTCCGTCGACAGGTTCAACGACGGCGAGATAAGGGTGCGCGTCGACGAGGATGTCAGGGGAAAGGACGTGTTCATCGTCCAGCCGACATGCTTCCCCGGCAACGATAACCTCATGGAGCTGCTTATACTCATAGACGCGGTCAAACGCTCTTCCGCGCGCCGCATCACGGCGGTCATGCCGTATTACGGCTACAGCAGGCAGGACAGGAAGGACCGCCCGCGCGTCCCGATAACCGCGAAACTCGTGGCGAACCTCATAACGGTCGCCGGCGCGAACAGGGTCCTGACCATGGACCTGCATGCCGGGCAGATACAGGGATTTTTCGATATACCGCTCGATAACCTTTTTGCGGTAAATACGTTCATGCAGCATTTTGAGAAGAAGCACCTTCCTGACCTCGTCGTCGTCTCGCCGGATGTCGGAGGCATAAAGATGGCGCGCGCGTACGCGAAGAAATTCAAGTCGGGCCTGGCGGTCGTCGACAAGAGGCGCATTAACGACAAGCAGGCAGAGGTGATGAACATAATGGGCGAGGTCAGGGGAAAGAACGTCTGCCTTATAGACGATCTCGTGGCGACAGCCGGCACGCTCGTCGAGGCAGTCGCGGCGCTGAAGAAAGCGGGCGCGAAGAAAGTTTACGCGGCAGCTACCCACGCGGTCCTTTCAGGCCCGGCCATAGAGAGGATACAGGATTCCGAGCTCGAGGAGCTCATAGTGACGGATACTATCCCGATACCGAGGGAGAAGATGATACCGCAGATAAAGGTATTGTCCGTAGGCCCCCTGCTGGGACAGGCGATAGCGAGGATACACAAAGAGCAATCGATCAGCATACTGTTCGATAAGGTCTACCAATAAAAGGGAAGAAAGGAAAAAGCAGAGATGGAACAGGTAAAACTGGAAGTCAAAGTAAGGAAAGAGACAGGAAAAGAGGCCGCTAAGCGCGAACGCGAAAAGGGCATCATACCCGCCGTCGTTTACAGGAAGGGCGAGAACGCGGTGCCTCTCTACCTAAACAGGAAGGCGATGGAGACAGCGTTGCATACGTCTGCCGGAGAGAACGCGCTTATCAACCTTAAGATAGAGGGCGATGAGAAGGCAAAGGCAAAGACGTGCATAATAAAAGAGATACAGCATGACCCGCTCAGCGGGAGCATCCTGCACGTTGATTTCAACGAGATATCGCTGACCGAAGAGATCAAGGTCGACGTACCGCTTGCGGCCAAGGGCGAAGCCATCGGCGTCAAGCAGGACGGAGGCGTCCTCGAGCATCTGCTATGGGAGATACAGGTGGAGTGCTTGCCTACGGATATTCCGCAGAAACTCGAAGTCGATGTCAGCGGCCTCAAGATCGGCGATGCCTTGTTCATTAAGGACATAGTAACGCCTAAGGGCGTCAAGATACTCAACGACCCCGAGGTCAGGATATTCGCGGTCGAGAAGCCGATAGAGATAAAGCCCGAGGAAGCGGCTGCCGCGGCAGAGACGGCTCCTGCGGAACCCGAAGTAACGAAGCAGAAGAAACCCGAGGAGATAGCCGCGGAGGAAGCGGCGAAAGCCAAGGCCAAGGAGAAGAAGGAATAACGGCGCCAGATGAAACTGATCGTCGGCCTCGGAAACCCGGGAACGAAGTACGAAAGGACGCGGCACAACGTCGGGTTCATGGTAGCCTCGGCGTTGGCCGGTAAGCACGGCATAAGGTTAAGCTCAAAAGCGTATGATTCGCTCGTTGGAAAAGGGAAGGTATGCGGAGAGGAAGTCGCGATCGCGCTGCCCCAGACGTATATGAACAGGTCGGGGCAGGCGGTGGCATCGCTCTCTTCGCGCAGGAAGGCGGAACCCGCGGAAACGCTCGTCATCTGCGATGACGTGAACCTGGAACTCGGTATAATCAGGATCCGCGCCGGCGGCTCTGCGGGCGGGCACAACGGCCTCGCTTCCATAATAGAGCATCTCGGCAGCTGCGATTTCGCGCGCCTGAGGATAGGCATAAGCCGCAAGGGAGGCCCCGCGTTAAGCGGTTACGTCCTTTCACCCTTTACAAAAAGTGAGATCGAGACGCTCGGATGTGCCATAGAGAAAGCAGTGGAATGCTGCGAGACATGGGTCAAGGACGGCGCCGAACGCGCCGCGAACTTGTTCAACGCTAAGAATAGAAAGGAATGAAGATGAAGAAATACGAAGGGCTGTTCATACTTAAACCGAACCTGACCGACGAGGAGTACGGGAAACTTACAACCTCTATACTTGACGTCATAGCCAAGAACGGCGGCAAGGTGGACGCCAAAGAGGACCTCGGCACGCGCGACCTCGCATATATGATAAAGAAGGACAAGAAAGGCCGCTACCTGCTCGTATATTTCACGGCCGAGACATCCTCCATCACAGCGATGGAAAGGTTGTACAAGATAAACGAGTCCATACTCAGGGCCGTTATTTTCATACACGAAGCCGCATAGGAGGGCAGGCGATGGCTAGCCTAAACAAGGTATTTCTGATAGGGAACCTCACGCGCGACCCGGAGCTCAGGTATATACCGAGCGGCAGCGCGGTGACGACGTTCACGATAGCGGTGAACAGGGTCTATACACAGCAGGGCGAGAAGAAGGAAGAAGTATCGTATATAAAGGTGGTTGTCTGGGCTAAGATGGCCGAATCGTGCGGGGAATACCTTTCCAAGGGAAGCCCCGTTTTTGTGGAGGGCAGGATACAGAGCAGGAGCTGGGAGACCCCGCAGGGCGAAAAACGCTCCGCTACGGAAGTCATCGCCGAAAGGGTACAGTTCCTCGGCAGGGGCAAGGGCAGCAAGCAGGAGCAGGGTGCCGCCCACGACGCCGAATCCCCGGACGCCCAGCCCGGCGGTTCCCAGGGCGAGGATGTCCCGTTCTAACAGTCGTAATATGAAGACCAAAGAGGAGAAGACAGGAACAAAATGGAAAGAAGAGAGAGAAGGGTATTCAGGAAAAAGGTCTGCAAGTTCTGCTGCGAGAAGATCAACTCGATAGATTACAAGGACATCATGAAGCTGTCCAAGTTCATTACCGAGCGCGGCAAGATCATACCGTCGAGGATCTCGGGGAACTGCGCGAAGCACCAGCGCATGATGGCCAGGGCGATCAAAAAGGCGCGGCTGGCGGCTTTCATTCCCTACACATCCGTCTAACGGTCTACGTCAAATCGAAGGGGTCATACGATGTCTATAAAAGTCATTCTATTGAAGGATGTCGATCGTCTAGGTAAGTCGGGCGACCTGATATCAGCGAGCGAGGGGCACGTGAGGAATTTCCTTTTACCGCGTAAGTTGGCCCTCCCGGCGACCGAGCAGAACATAAAGGCGGCTGAGGCCAACAGGAAACAGAGGGCGGAAGCCCTCGAGAAGGAGAGGCAGGAAGCGCTGAAGCTCGCGGACGCGATATCGAAGGCGTCGGTCACGATCGCAATGGAAGCGGGCAAGGACGACAAGCTCTTCGGGTCCGTAACGGGTGCCGATATACAGAAAGCGCTCGAATCCGAGGGCATTACCGTCGATAAGAAGAAGATAGACCTGAAGGAGCATATAACGCAGACAGGCATATTCCAGGTGCCCGTAAAACTGCACCCGGAGGTAAACGCGTCGCTCAAGCTCTGGGTGGTCAAAAAGTAAATGGCCAATAAGGAAGGCAAGGACATATCGCTGGAGAAGCTGCCGCCTCAGAACCTCGAGGCCGAGATGGCGGTCCTATGCTCCATGCTCATCGAGGAAGAGGCGATCTCGCACGCTTTCGAGATACTCTCCGAAGACGCCTTCTATAAGCAAGCCCACCGGCTCATATTCAGGGCCATAGTAAACCTTTACAGCAACAGCAAGGCGGTCGACCTCGTGACTCTCGTCGAAGAGCTCAAGAAGAAGGGCGAGCTCGAGGATATCGGCGGCATCAATTACCTGACGACGTTGAGCACTTACGTGCCGACCGCCGCGAACGTGCGGCATTACGCTAAGATCGTCAAAGACAAGAGCATGCTCAGGAGCCTCATCTCGAGCGCGACTACGATCCTGTCCGAGGCATACGACGGGCAGGACGAAGCGAGGGAGCTCTTAGATAAGGCCGAGCGCATGATCTTCGAGATATCGTCAAAAAAGGTAGAGGGCGGTTTCGTCTCGCTGAAGGAGATAATAAAGGATTCGATAGAGACGATAGATTCGCTCTACCAGCGCAAGACGAACATAACCGGCCTCGCGACGGGGTTCGACGATTTCGACAAGATGACGTCAGGCCTGCACGAGGGCGAACTTATAGTCGTCGCGGGAAGGCCCTCGATGGGCAAGAGCGCTTTGGCGTGCTGCATAGCCGAACACGTCGGCATAGCCCTTAAGCAGCCCGTGGCGATATTCAGCTTAGAGATGTCGAAAGAATCGCTCGCGCAGAGGATGCTCTGTTCGCACGCGAGGGTCGATGCGAGCAGGGTAAGGACGGGCTTCCTTTCGCAGTCCGACTGGCCGCACCTCGTTAATGCCGCCGGAAAGTTCTCGGAAGCTCCGATATTCATAGACGACTCCTCGGCGCTGTCCGCGCTGGAATTGCGCGGCAAAGCCAGGAGGCTGAAATCGCAGCACGACCTTAAGCTTATTATAGTAGATTACCTCCAGCTGATGGAGAGCCCCTCGATGCGTTCGGAGGGAAGGCAGCAGGAGATAGCGGATATATCGCGTTCGCTGAAAGCGCTGGCAAAGGAGCTCAACGTACCGCTGATCGCCGTCAGCCAGCTTTCGCGCAAGCCGGAAGGCAGGGACGACAAGAGGCCGCAATTGGCCGACCTGCGTGAATCCGGCGCCATCGAGCAGGACGCCGACCTTGTACTGCTGCTGTTCAGGGAGGAGTTCTACGCGCCCACGGACGAGAACAGGGGCATATCCGAGCTTATGATAGCGAAACAGCGCAACGGGCCCACGGGGCCCATAAAACTTGCGTTCATAAAGGAACTTACAAGGTTCGAAAACCTTTCGATCAGGCAGGAAGCATAGCCCGATTATTTGCTTTACTTTGCCTTACACGTATGTTAAATTAAACGATTAAATGAGGATTTTTATGAGGATCTTTCCTGGATTCTTCTTTATTCTTGCCCTCACCGCAGGGCTTATTAACCCCGTGTTTTCCGAAGAAACGGCTTTGCCCGATACCGTAGCGTTACCCGATACCGCGGTTTCCGCCGCAGAGGATGCCCCGGCTCCGGCCTCGGCCGTGGCCGCGGAGAAGACGGTAAAGAACGTTTTCATCGTAGGCAACAAGACGGTCTCTTCCTCGCTGGTCCTGTCGAAGGTAAAGACAAAACCGCAGGAGGCCTACAAGAAGAGCACGGTTGACGAGGATATCAAACGAATATACGGGCTCGGGTTCTTCTCGGACGTGAAGGCCGAGGTCAAGGAGTTCACGGACGGCCTCGAGGTAGTTTTCATCGTCACAGAGAAACCGCCCATAGGCCAGATCATCTTTGCCGGCAATAAGGTCATCCGCGACGAGAGGCTCAAGAAAGAGCTTAAGGTAAAGCAGGATGAGATCCTCGATGAACGCCAGCTGAAGGAAGGCATTAAGGCGATAAGGGAGCTCTATTACAAGAAGGGCTTCACGCATTCCAAAATAGATTACGCGATACGGCTTGACCCGACGACCAATAAGGCCGTCGTCACGATAATGGTCGAAGAGGGCAAGAGGGTCAAGATACGCAAGATAACATTCGAGGGGAACAAGGCGTTCAAGTCGGACGTCCTGCTAAGGCTCATGTCAACGAAGACCGCCTGGTGGTTCATCAGGTCGGGCATATTCAACGAAGACGCTTTTGAAACCGACATGGACAAGCTGAAGGCGTTCTACGAATCGAATGGCTACCTCGACGCGAGGATGGAGCCCGAATTCAAGTACGACGGCGATGAGAAGTTCCTCTTCGTCAATATAAAGGTCGATGAGGGCAGGAAGTACCTCGTCAACTCCATAGGGATATCGGGCAACGCGGT
>JAKLIT010000027.1 GCA_022709465.1 Candidatus Omnitrophota bacterium
GGAATTGAAGCGGGTATCGTGGCCGATAACTACGAGAGGCGGGGTCTTCTTCGAAGAATGGTGCGCCTTGACGTAACCTGCTATGCCCAGAGATGCTTTTCTTACGTTCGCGAATGTGAACTGGTCTGCGATAACGGCTCTCCAGCCGCTCGTGCCGAACTTTATTGCCATCTACTTGATTATTACCTTCCTGCCCCTTACCGTCAGCTTCCCCCTGGCAAAAAGGTCTATCGCCTCGGGATACAGCTTATGTTCCAGTTTATGGACGCGCGCCAGAAGTGTCTTTTCCGTATCGTCATGCCTGACGGGGCACGCTTCCTGTAGGATGATGGGACCGCCGTCGACCTCCTCGGTCACGAAGTGAACCGTCGGGCCCGTTACTTTAACTGCGTATTGTATCGCATCTTTGATCGCTTGTCCACCTTTAAATGCGGGCAGGAGCGCCGGGTGGATGTTGATTATCCTGTTCCTGTATTTCCTTACGAAACCGCTGCTTAAGATCCTCATATATCCGGCCAGCGCGATAAGCCCTATCTTCCTCGCGGAAAGCTCGCGGATCATCGCGGATTCAAGCTCTTTCTTCGATGGGAAATCCTTCGGGTCGAAGACCGCCGCCGGTATGCCCGCCCTGCGGGCACGCTCGACCGCATAGGCCTTCGGGTTATCGCAGACGACGAGCGCAAGCCGGGCTTTTATGCGGCCCTTCCTCGCGGCATCGATTATCGCCTGCAGGTTCGTCCCTTGTCCGGAGCAAAAAACCGCGAAGTTCATTTCAGCAGCGCGTCCAGCCTTCTTGATATCTCCTCCTTCGAGACCACGCCTACGGCGCGGCTTGCTTCCTTGCCGTCCTTGAAGAATATCAGTGTCGGGATGTTCATTACATTGAAGTGCGACGCGGTCTCTACGGCCTCGTCTACTTCGACCTTCGCGACTTTTATCTTGCCGGCATAATCTTTCGCGACCGCCTCTACGGCGGGAGCAAGCATTTTACACGGCATGCACCATTCGGCCCAAAAATCCACCAGCACGACGCCTTTTGCCTCGATCACCTGCTTGTCAAAATCCTCGTCCTTCAGATGCAAAACGTTGTCAGACATGGTCAACTCCGTTGTTAGGGCCTAAATTATATCTCATGGCCTGGGTAGTGTCAAGGAATGCGGTTTTCGCCTGAATCCCTTCACCAGAATCACGGATAAGAGCACGCAAAGGGCGGTTACAACCAATGACGGCGCCGACGCTTCAAGCGGCTCTATCTCCTCGGGGTTCTCGTCGAAACTAAGCGCCTGCGAACTCTTAAGCTTCTGCCTCTCTTTCAATTCCATCCTTCTCTTCTGGGCCTCGTTCTCGACCACGATATATGCCGTCGCCGGCACCATTACCCCGCTCTTCCTGCTTAGATCGACGACTTCCCGCAGGAGGCCCGGCGCGAGCGAGGGATTCCTGTCCATCCGGATATTCCCCAGCCAGGCCTGTGCCGCAAGCGGGTATTTTTCGCCGGGCAACCCGGCCGTCGCCATGCCAAGCGGGCGGAACTTTCCCGTCACGCCATCATAGACCTCTATCTCTCGGCCATCGCCTGCGCCGAAATAAGCGACCGATCCGCCTTCCCCGCAAACAGCCAACGCGCCGGCCGACCTGAGCACGACGACCTTGTCCGCGGAAAGCGCACCCAATGTTGCCGTGTCGCCGGATACTGCGATACGACAGCTATTCTCTTCAGGAACTATGGCGGAAAATGCCGAGAAGTTCCCTTCGTCCGCGAAAACGGCATCCTTGCCAGTCACCGCTACGAATACCGGATACCTCATGAATCCCGGACCATCCGGCGTATCCGCCGACATCCCGGCCTCATACATCAGCAACGACCTCTTTACTGCGCGCTCTTTCAGGAATGCGCCGCGGCGCTGCAGGCCGCATGACATTATCGCTTTCTTTATCCCTTCCTGGTCATTCGCGCTGAATGTCCCTATATCGACGAGCTCGAAATTCGCGGCCGTAAGCGACACGCTGCTCACGCCGGGGAAACGCGCGCAAATCTCCTTTATCATTTCGGGATACTCAGCGGAACGCGGGCCTGAGCCCTTCGAATAATCAAGTATGAAGTGCAGGTAAGGTTTTCTCGTGACGGCGGGCAGTTTTTTCGCGGCGCTGCGCGGAATATACAGCAGGAAACCTCCCTTGCCCGGAGCGGCTGCGGCAGAAACGCTCCCGTCCGCATCGGGCGCGCCGCCAAGGGAAATCTCCCTGCCCTCTATCCTGATGTCCGGGGAAAAGCCCGAAGGATACATGAATTCTATTACGGTAACGCGCTCTTCGGATGCTGCGAACGGATACACGCTAAGGTTGAGCAGGCCATCCGGCTTGTATATGAGCAGCCCGGGGTCCCTGCGGAAATCGCGTATCATCCGGTAGACCCACATGGCGGTCTTTCGCTCGAAAATGCTTCCGGGCACAAGTTCATTCCCTATCTTCAGCCAGTACCCGGAGACCGTAACATACGCCGGGACTTTGATATCGGCGTTGAATTCGGAATTCGCGCGTCCCGTGTTCTTCATCGTTATCGTGACGCGTTTTATTGCGCATCCGGCGCTTCCTGCGTCAGAGACATCGGCGGATACCATCTCCACCAGGGAGGTCTTGGCAGAAGGCATCACGCGATTCCGCGGTCTTATGCTCCTTGCGCGGCTCCTGGCGCTTAAGAAACCTTGTCCCGACCGCGCTTTTGACAGGTCCTCTCCCGAGAATATCTTATAGAGGTTCTCGACCTTGCTGTCCTGCAGGACCATGCCGTTAAAGACGATCTTGTTGTAATAGGACGAGATGAACGGCACGGTTATGCCTTCCTTGTAATTGTGCAGTTTCAGGAACGCGTTTTTTGCCGCATCCGCGCTGCCGTTATACCTTGATTGTTTTACATAATCCGGGCTGTAGACGTAATTGATGGCTTTTGAAAGCGAGGCCTTATCGATGAAAGCCGATACGGTAAAACAGGCAGGTATGATAAGGGCCGCCCCGACGGCAAGCGCAATGGGCGCAGCCTTGGCGCCGCCCCATAACTTAACATAGCCGTCCCCGATACACCTGCAATGGATGATAAACAACGCCGTCGGCGCCAGTATCAGGAATCCGGTTCCCGCGGCTATCATCGCGAATAACGATAGCGGGAGGAAAGGCAGGAAGACCAGGAAGAAATAAAGCGTGAACGGGAATGTCAGGCACCTGGCCAGCCATAATGCGCGGTCCGCGGTTTTATTCCCTATCTGCGGTATCGCCAGTATTATGCCGTTGACTACCGTCAGGATATATACTATCGGCGCCTGGAAGTCCGCGGGAAAAGGTATGAGGCTGTTCAGCAGCAATCCGCTTAGCGGCGCAGCAAGGCCGACGAAATACGTAAGCACGATAGTGCCTATCCTGCCGAGTTTTACCGCCCACGCGTAGATCGCCAACAGGATGCGCAACAGCAGCAATAGCAGGGCCAAAGTAGATATCACGATGAATATCATGACGATCGCCGCCGAAATATCATTGCCCCTGCTGACGAAAGCGAGGCTGAACAGCACATACCAGATTATCGGTATGGTCACCAGGAGCAGCAGCGAGACCCCCGTATCGACCCGCACGTCCAATCTTGTCTTGAACGAAGAAAGCAATAATGCCGCGTAGAAAATGGCGGGCATAACAAAGATGAACTGGTAATAGATCACTTCGCCCATGTTCAGCACCCACGGCATCGTGGAGGACGGCACGAGTATTTCCGCCTTGCTCACGAAATTCCACAGGTACAATATGTTCAGCGCCAGCAGCAACGCCGCGGCTATCCAGTTCGCAGGCCGCTTCCTCCTCTTCAGGTCGGCGTACAACAGCGTGCCGCAGGCAAACAGTATCAGCTGGAATATGAACACGTACAGGGCGGCAGACCTGCCCTCGGCGGCCAATTCGCTTTTTATCACCCAGTACGCCCCGAGGTTGAGGGCCATCAATACCGCCTGCGGAACCGTAACGACCCAAAACAATAACGAGGGCTTCCTTAATCCTTCGGATGCCGACGGCTGTTTTGTGTTATCTGTTTCCACCGGAAAATCTCCTTTCAAAAAAGGCAAAACTCAATATCGTGACCGTAAGAAATATTGCCGCGCCGGCGCACATGTGCAGGGCGCGTTCATAATTTGCCGGCAACATGGCGGCGCTGATCCTGTATACATATACCGACGCGATGACCCTTGCCGTATTCGCGGCCACGGATACCGCGTAAGACAGCAATAACACGGGGAGCGCGATCCGGGCCGCGCGCCGTATGGGATGGTAAAAAGCGTATGTTCCTATCAGTAGGGTATAAAGAAGTACGAAATATTTGAAAGCGCTGCAGGAATCCGAAATATTGACCGGCACTCCGTTCGCATTGATGCGGTAGCTGCCGTTATCCGACGCTTCCGCAGGCGACCCGAGAAAAAAGGACGAGGCCTTAGCCACGGGAAAACAAAAAAGCTTGCCATGGACGGACGGAGCTATCCTTGGCAAGCTCATAAGCAAAATAAACGCGATTACCGCAATAAATACGCCTCGAACGGTATTACCTGGCAATTGAGACCACCCTTCGTATCAGTCGACGTGGTATCCCGATATGCGCCATTTGCCGTCCTTGTCGAGCATCGGCACGACAATCTCCTGCGCGTTTACCTTCCTCTTGAAATCCGTCTCGTAGACGAGTATCACGTATTCTCCGTCGGGCGCGCCCTGCATCTTGCTTTCGCGCCTTGAGGATATTAGCTTCCTGTATTCGGCCTTGCCGAGCATGTCCCTGAGCGACCCGCAGGTCTGCACCCAGTCGCCCTTATTTATATTTGCCTTGAAGAACGAGGCAGCCGTGTCGTAGCTTTGCGCGTAATCCTTGTCGTCTATCAGCTCCAGCCAGTTCTTTGCGGCTATCTGGGCTTTCTTCTCGGGGCTCGCGGCAAAGCACAGCCCGGCGCTTAACGCGACTATCATGACCGCCAATGCAAGCTTCTTCATCTCGCTCCTCCTTTTTGTTCGATATATTTTTGGGCGGCGAACGCGGCCGTCGCGCCGTCACCGCAGGCAGTCACGAACTGCCTTAATGATTTCTTGCGGCAATCGCCCGCGGCAAAAAATCCCGCCCTCGAGGCGGACGTGTCATCATCCGTTATAATATACCCCTTATCGTCCGTCGCGACAAGCCCTTTTGCGATCCCCGTATGCGGCGTGAAGCCGACGGCCAGGAAGACGCCCGCGGCGGGCACTATCTTCTGTTCCGACGTATTGACGTTCTTCGTCATGATGCCCGACACTTTCTGGTCCCCGAGGATCTCGGTAACGACGCTGTCCCAGATGATATTTATCTTCTTTTCCGCGAACGCGCGCTCCTGCAGTATCTTCGTCGCGCGCAATTCGTTCCTGCGGTGTATCACGCTTATCCTGGAGCAGAAATGCGCGAGGTGCAGGGCCTCCTCTATGGCGGTATCGCCGCCGCCGACCACCGCCACTTCCTTGTTCCTGAAGAGCGGGCCGTCGCATGTCGCGCAATAGGAGACGCCGCGGCCCGCGAGCTTCTCTTCGCCGGGGACCCCGAGCTTCGAATAGCTTGCGCCCATCGCGAATATGACCGCCGACGCCGTATAAGTTCCCGTGTCGGAAACTACGGCCTTCAGGCCGTCCTTATCCTCGATCTTGGTAACTTCGCCCGTCTTTATCTCGAGCCCGAAACGCTGGGCCTGCTTAACCATCTCTTCTATGACGCCGGGCCCCGTGACCCCTTTTGAAAAACCGGGATAATTCTCGAGGAGGGGCGTCGTAAGTATCTGCCCTCCCGGCATCATCTTTTCGAGAAGCAGCGTCTTCAATCTCGCGCGAGAGGCGTAGATCCCGGCCGTAAGCCCGGCGGGCCCGCCGCCGATTATGATAACGTCGAGGTCAGGCATTTATATGTTTCTCCTTGAAAAAGTAAAGGTCCGCGAACCCGAGCATGCCCGCAACTACGTAAAAACCGCTTACAGCGTACAATATATAGCTCCTGTCCAGCGTCTCCGCGAGTTTCGACGCGCAGAGCATGAATATAAGGAACGCTATGTTCATCGCGATACCGAGAGAGCTGAATATCCGGCCGCGCATGTTCTCGACGACCATCTCATGTATCATCGTGTTCGTCGAGATGCCTACCGGCGCGAGGAATATTCCCAGGACCATCGCCGCCACCGACGCGGCCGCGAACGACTGCGTCCACTTAAGCAGCATCGTGAACGCGAACATCGCGAGACCGGCCGCGATAAAACACCCGAATATCGTCTTGTGCATGGAAAACCGGTGCCCCGCCTTGCCGTAGGCCAGCGAACCGGCGAAGAATCCCGCCCCGAGGAACATGCCGAGCAGGCCGAGGTCTTTCGTTATCGAGCCCATCGAATCCTGTATGAAGACGATTATCACCGAATATGCCGCGCCGGCGCCCGCCATCATTACGAACAGCACCCTGAAGGCGAACCTTGCCTCGCGGTTATGCTTCAGGTACCTGAGCCCGTCGGTAATCTCCCTGACAATGGAGGTCTTTATGATCTTTTCTATGTTGGCCGCGCTTACCGGTTCGGACGGTTTTTTCGCTCGCCTATGGTGGCCCGTAATGAAAACTATTGCGGCGGCGGACATCAGGTATATCAGTGCGTTGATGAACAGGCCGTTCTTGACCTTGACCATTTCGACAAGCACCCCGCCGACGACGAACCAGAATATCGCCCCGATCATCCCCGTAACCGTGAAGAGCGAGTTCGCGACAAGCAGCTTCTCTTTCGAGACAAGGTCCGGGATTATCGAAAGCCGCGCGGGAAGGAAGAAACAGCTGACCGCGAATATGATGAAGACCGCGGCATATATCGGGACGGACGGCGCGGAGCTCACGTCCGCGAACAGCAGCGGGATCGCCAGTACCACAAGCCCGCGCAAAACATCGCAGACGATCATAGTGGTCTTCTTGTCCCACCTGTCGATGAACGCGCCCGCGAGCGGGCTCACGAAGAAAGACGGGATTATGGTGAACGAGAAGAACTTCGCGAGCTCAAAAGGCGAGCCGGGTGTCCTCGCGTAGACGATCGCGATGAGGACCATCTGGTTGAGCCTGTCGCCGAACTGCGAGATTATCTGCCCAAGCCAGAGCAGGAAGAAATTACGTTCTTTTAGGACTTCCCTGAATCTCGCCAAATTGGACTCTGAAGTTTATGGAGCTGGCGAGAGGGATTGAACCTCCGACCCGCGATTTACGAAACCGCTGCTCTACCAACTGAGCTACGCCAGCTTGACTTATTTTACCTCGACGACGCAGTTGGTGCTTCCGAACTCGTTCGGCACGCAAACGTCGCAGCTTGGGTCATTCTGCCATGAACCGTCGACATAGAATTTATATTCGTAACGACCCGGCTTTAGGTTAAGGGCGGCTGTCCAGTCGTCCTTCCAGTCCTTCTTCATCGGGGCCGCGTTGACGTCCCAATTGTTGAAATCTCCGGCTACGCTGACACTGTTGGCGTAGGGCGCTATCAGCTTGAACGTTACTTTTTTCGCCCCGGCCTTCTTCACAAGCTTTGCCATGACCGCTCCCTCCTCTTTATTTGTATTTGAAATGGTGCCGAGGATCGGAATCGAACCGATCACGCCGGGATTTTCAGTCCCGCGCTCTACCAACTGAGCTACCTCGGCATAAGTTTACGGATTTTTGAAAGGTTCGGTTATTATATAATTTTAGAGCCGGCAAGTCAACCCTATTTTCCCAGTATACCCTGCAGCTTCTCGCCTATCTTCTTAGCGGCCTCTCCGGCTTCGCCCCCTATAAGGTCGTTTATCGCCTCTCCGGCCTTTGCCGGGGCCTTCAGCGGGATCTTCCACGACCTCAATACGCCGTCCGTTAAGGCCTTAAGCATCGAATTTTTCAGCGCGCGCGTCATTTCGGCGCCCCATTTGAAGTCCGGCTTGCTGATGTCCCCGTTTATCTCGAAGCTGAACTTGACCGCGTTGTTCTCATCCTTCAGGAACTCTATGACATCGCTCGTCTTTATCTCGAAAAGCACGGTCTGCGTCGGGTCACCGACGGGCTCGAGCTCCACGTTCTCTATCTTTACCTCGCTCTTGACGTTCAGGAGGCCCTTTTCGCAAAGCGCCGCGGTATCCAGGTAGAGGTCGCCCCTTTTTACGTTGACCGAAAGGTTGCTGCCGTAATAAGGCGAGAATTTCTGCATCGGGACCTTGCTTAATTTCACGGTGCCGTCGAAACTGAGCGGTTTTTGCAGGAACGCACCCTTGCCGTCCACCGAGAACGTCCCCTGCCCCTCGATGGCACCCTTGACGTTAATATTGGTTATTACCGCCCTGTCGGAAAGCGATATAGAGTTGACGATTTTACCGTTTATATCGGATATCTGCGTTATCGTGGCCGGCTTCGAGATCTTCTGGTCAATGAACTTGAAGTTGCCGTTCCTGATCTCGAGTTTCTTGAACAGCAGTTCTCCCGTGCCCCTGCCCGGCACTTTCTTCGCGTCCCGCTTGATCTCGGGGATCCTGAACTTGCCCGATTCGTCGAGATAGAGTATGACCTCCGGGTCCGTAAGGGATACCACCCTCAATATCTGCCTGTTGAATAATATCGGAAGGAAATAGAAATCCGCGCTTATCTGCTTCGCCTTGAGCAGGTAGTCGTCCTTCTTCTCGGGGTTCATTATCGCCACGTCGGAAAGGACGATCTTCCTTTTCAGCATGCTGAGCTCGCAGTCCCCGACGGAGACCTCTATGCCGAGAGAGTCCTTGACCGCCTTGGTCAGCAGGTCCTTGAGGCGCGGCGCGATCAAAAGCTGCGCGAGGAAAGCCAGTATTACCAGTATGCCTATTACTATGAAAAATCTTTTCCAGAACATACAGCTCCCTTATTTAGAGAAAGCCAGGTATCCGAGCGCGAAAAGGTTCAGCGGGGTTATGAACATAAGTATCGTAAGCGCTATTGACAGCCCCGTGGACTTGCCCCTTGCCAGGGATATCCTGTACCAGATAAAAACCGTAAGGAACACGAAGTAAATGGCTGTGATCATCATGATAAGCATCAGGACCAGCCCTATGAGGGGCGTTACCGTCCCGAAGAGCGGCAGCGCGGTCAATATGATGAACGCGAGTATCGGGAACAGGAATGTCCTGTATTTCATCTTCGCAATGTTCAGCAGCAGGAATACGTTTATTAACGGAAACCACGCCATCCAGGCATTATCCGCCTTGGTCTTCTGGGCTATGAACTGCAGGCACAGGGAGAAATAGACGTAAAAGACGAGCATGGCCGGCGCGAATATTATTATAGGCAGCAGTGAGACGATCGTCCTCGCCCTGCCCGCCATCATGTCGGGGGTTGACGTTGTTGCGCCGGTATCAACGGTATCGCCGGACGGCGACACTTCGGCGAACATGTCTTTTATCGCGCTGAGCGTCTCTCCGGACTTAACGGGTTTCCTGAATTCCAGCACGGTCTCGGCGCCGCCGGGGCCGGAGAGGACCACTTTGTCCTTGTTCGCCGACTTGACCGTAAAGCCGCCGAAGGACTCGCCCTCGGTCACGTAATACGTCTCTCCCTTATAATTTATCTGGACCATAAGCTCGTCGCCCTTGACCTCGACGAACCCGTTATACACAAAATCCTGTTTTACCGTTTTCGGCGGGACCGGCTTGCCGTCCTTGTCCAGTTTAGGCCCGTCATTAAGGACTATGAAGCCGCCGCCCCTGCCCTCGCCCGCCTTGTCCTCGACCTGGGGCATCGTCAGCAACACCTTGTTCATCTCGCTCTGCAGCCGGTCGGGCGGCAGGTAGCCGGGTATCCTGGCAAGGACCTTGCCGCTTCCGTCGAGGAACAGTATCGTCGGGTATCCCGAGACCTGGTATTTCGACGCGAGCGCGGGTTCCTTCTCTGCGTTGATCTTGACGCAGACGAATTTCTCGGCCAACGAGGAGACCTTCGCGTTCGAATACGTCTCGCTGTCGAGCTTCTTGCACCAGCCGCACCAGTCGGTATAGAAATCCACCATGACCGGTTTGTTGCCGTCCTTCGCCTTGCTGAGCGCATCCTGCAGATCCGAGCGCCAGTTGATGGCAAAAGCGGCCGACTGTAACGACAGCAACAACGCTATGGACAAGGCCGTGACTTTCCTGCGCAAGGACTTCTTCTCCGAATGCATCTTCTTGTCGGCTAGCATCTTCTCTTTGGCCCTCTTTGAACGTTTACGTTTCTGCCTGCGTATCTTTTCTATCTTCTGCCGTATCTCCGACTGGCGGCCGAGAACCTTCTCCTCGACCTTCAGCGCGAGAATGTGCCGCGCGATCATTCGGTTCGCGGCCTGCGAACGCTCCCTCGAGCATTTCACCTCTATGCCCGTCGGGATATGCCTCAGGTGCACGCAGGTCGAGACCTTGTTCACGTTCTGCCCGCCGTGGCCGCCGGACCTCACGAAGGTCTCTATTATATCACTTTCTTCGAGCTTATACATACGTCCGCCTGAGTATCTCCAGGAAATCCTTCTTCTTGAACGAGCCGGGAACGAGCCCCGCGGCGTTCGCCGTTCCCGCGGCAACTGCCGCCCTGACCGACTCCCTGAAACCCTTGCCTTTCAACATGTACGCGATGAAGCCCGCGAGGAACGCGTCGCCGCATCCGACATCATTGACCGCCCTGACTTTTGGCGGGCGCGAGATAACCGTATTCCTGCCGTCCGTAGCCGCGGCGCCTGCCGCGCCCATCGTCAGCAGGACCGTCCCGGCGCCTTTCGCCCGCAAACATTCCGGCGTGCCTTCCCTGCAAATATATCGCGCTTCCTTTATATTCGGTTTCACGATATCCGGCTTCGCCTTAAGGCCTTCTTTAAGCGCGGCGTCCCTCGTATCGAGAACGGTCGTTACGCCGTTCCTTTTCGCTATCCTTATGAGTTCCGCGTACGCGGAGTCCTTAAGCCCGTTCGCGTTGGCGCCGGAAAACACTACATAACGCCGCCCGCGCAGTAGTTTCGCGAAGGCCTTTTTGAATTCCCTGAATTCCTCCGCCGAGACGGCCGGGCCCTTCTCGATACGGCGCGTTGTCTTGCCGCCCCCGCCTATCACGGTAAGGTTCTGCCTCGACTCCCCGCGTATCCCGGCCAGGCGCTCGCTTATGCGTTCCTTCTTCAGCGCCGACCTTATGAAATCCCCCGTCCTGCCGCCGGCGAATCCCGTCACTACGCTGTCCACCCCGAGCGTTTTCAGCGCACGCGAGACATTTATGCCCTTACCGCCTGCGCTGAGCTTCACGCGCTGGCCGTCTACGGTCTTGTCTACCGCGGGATTCAGCGTCACGGTCAGCACGGGCGCGGGCATGTTATTTCGTCGCGATGACGTCCACGGAAAAGGTCTTTATCGGGGCGACGTCCTTTTCCCACGACCTGCGGTAGGCGAGGACCAGCTGCGTCCTGCCGGCCGCGATCACCTTGAACCGCATCGAGACCTTTCCGGGCGCGCCGATGACGTTCGAATTCGTTGAGAACTTGTGGTCTCCGATCTTCTGCAGGATCGAGCGGTCCATCGACGATACTTCCCACATATATCCGGTAGTCGGGTTGCCTGGCAGGTCTACGAGTATACTGCTTCCTACCCTCATCTCGATGGTCTTGCCGGAGTCCTTCTCGATTATCTTCTTGGCTTCCCTCGAGCCGGCTTGCATACAGCCCGTCATTATCGTCACGGATATGACAGCCGCGGTCGCCGCGAAAAAGTATTTGCGCACTTTATCTCCGTTCAATAGGGATTCGTAACGCTGAGGGTTATGAGCTCTGCGTTCCCGTCGGCATCCTCGGAATATTTTACCGTGACGTCGGAAGGCGTCTCGAGCTCCGAGAAGTTTATCTCATCCGCGCCCCGCCTGAGCTTCGCGCTATCCGGCACGCTTATCGCGACATCGTGGAACGTGTTGTCGTCCTGGCTGAGCCAGCTGACGACTATCTTGGAGCCGGCCCAGTCGATGTCGACCAGCTGCCCGCTCACGGTCTTTATCACGGCGGCGGACGCATTCGATACGATAACCGTCACCGCAAGCAAAGCGGCTGCGAGCGAAGCGGCCGCTCTACTCATACATCTCGACCGTGCCGTACGGGAAGATCTGGGTGCCGTATTCTTCGTATTCATCGATATTATCCTCGCCTCCGAAATATTTTTTCCCTATGAGGTCGCCCGAATGGTTGAATTTTTTCGTCTCCTTGACGCGGCCGTCGTCGCCGTATACCTTCTCTTTGACGAGATTTGCGCCGTCGTATACCCATTCCTTCGCGGCCCAGTTATCTACCGGGTTCAGGGCGAGCTTTCCGTCGGGGCCGTAGAACGCCTCGTATATCTTCCTGCCGCCGCGGTCCGTCACTTCGACCTTCTGTACGGTCCCGTCGGGGCGAAGCGTCTTTTTAGCGGTAAGCCCTTCCTCGAGCTCTCCGAAGGCGTCGCAGGCAGGAAAACACGCGGAAGCTATCACCAAGAGCGCCGCAGCAAAGGCCTTTACCACTTGACCGCTACCTTTACTACGACCTTATGCAGGTCCTTCGCTATGGTTATGGGGGCGTGGGCGTCTTCCGGGAAGAAAATGATGAACGTCCCCGGGGCATGCGGTATCCATACCTTCGGGACGTCGGAGTACAGTTGGAAATCTTTTTTCCCGTCGTATCCGCCGTCTTTCACGGCGCATTCCTGGACGGGATTCCACCCGATCTCGTCAAAACCCGAGATCGCATAATGTATGTCTATATATTTGTTATGAACCTCGAGCTTCGAGGCCTTGCGGCCCTTCCCCTGGCCCTCGAATACCGTGGCGTATATGCGCTTTCCGTCTATCTCGTATTTCGCGTCGGGAAGGTCGGCGATATCATGCCTGGACAGGAACTCGAACGCGTTCTTGAAACCTGCGTGCAGGTTGTAATACCTTTCCGCGTTGACCAGTTTGTCGAGTATCATAGGTGCCTCACTTTTTTATCAGCTGAATCTCGTCGATAAGGCCCTGGCCGTCAAAAAAGATATAGATCTTCTCGCCCTCGAAATAATTCGA